>JAZGDH010000243.1:0-7800 GCA_036477555.1 Acidobacteriota bacterium | reverse complement strand
GCCGCGTCCCTTGAATCCGCCCTGCCGGAACCTATATTGCTAGTCACGCGGATGCGTGTGCCCGCAGGGGTTCATCGTGTGGGCCCGCCGGGTAGTCCGCGCAATAAGGACGCGAGACGATGGGCAGCTTCAAAGGGATGCTCAAGAGCCTGGGCCAGAGCCCCGGGCAACGTGCGATCACCCGCGCACAGACCCTGTTCTCCAAAGGGGATCTGGCCAAAGCGATCGATGTGCTCAATGAGGCCCACGCCCGATCGCCCGAAGAGACCGAGGTCCTGTTCGAACTGACCCCGATGCTCACCCTCGCGGGGCGCGGACCGGAAGCCGGCGAAACCCTTCGCAAGATCCTGCGCCGCAACAAGGACGACCTGCCTCGCGTCTCTGAGTTGATCGAGATGACGCGCGCGAAGCGGGCGAATGTTTCGGTCCTGCACGATGCCGTTGCCGATCATTTCATCAAGCGGGGGGATCTGAAGAATGCGGCCGATTGCATGGCGCGCACCGGTAACGAGGGTCTGACGGGGCTGATGGTCCGGCATCAGTCGCGGTGGGATTCGGTCCGCAACGGCGCGCCCGACGCGAAGATGACCAAGCCGTCACTGCACGCGGCCTATTATCTGGCGCTCGCTCACGAACAATTGCGCGAGTACACCCCGGCGGCGGAGATCTACCGCACGGTGGCGCGCGTCAATCCCGAAGAGCTCGAGCGGGTGCTGGAACGCCTCGAGGCGCTGCTGACCCGCGACTATCAGAATGCGGCCCTTCGGGTCGCCGTCGGTGCCCTGTTCCTGCAGGCGGGTCGTGCGGAGGATGCGAAAGGACAGTTCCAGACGGCCCTCGACACCGACCGGAAGAGCGCCCCGTCGATCGTGGAAAGCCTCGAGCCCTACCTCGCTGAAGCTCAGGATGATCCCGCCAGCCTGCGGTGGGTTCTGGCGCTGTCCCATCTGGCCAGCGGCGCCCGGGATCAATCCCTCGAGGACATGCGCCACCTGATCGATGCCGGCCTCTGTCTCGAGGAGGTCAGCCAGCTATTGCACGGACTCGCCTCCAAGGATGACGGACTTCCCGCCCGCCGCCTGCTCGCGCGCGCGCTCATCCGCCGCCAGCAGTACCAGTCGGCGCTGGAGACCCTCCTGCAGGTCGCTGAGGAAGACGGGTTGAATTCGATTCGCGAGTCGCTCGAAATGCTCGCGACTGCACAGCCGGACGTCCCGCGGATTCAGATGCTGCTGGCCGATTCGCACCTGGCCGACGAACGGATCGACGAGGCGGTCGAGTGCCTGCGGAGGGGTCGTGAGGCGGCCCCCTCCGAGGACGTCCTGATGATCCCGAAAGTCACCAGCCTGCTGGAGAAGCATCCCGAGGCGGCCGGGGCGCATCTCCTTCTTGCCGACATGCAGTATGACGCGAGCGAACTCGATCGCGCCGTGGTGGTGCTGCGCCATCTCGTGCGCGAAGCGCCCGACGGCGCGCCCGACGCGCTCGAGCGTCTGACCGGGATCGTGGGGAAGGCGCCGGGAGCCCACCATGCCCGTATCGGCGCGGCGGAGGCCTGCCTCGCTCTCAAACAGTATCCGCAGGCGCTCGAGCACCTGAATGCCGTGGCCGCTTCGCGGCCCGACCTGACCGCTGAATTCCTGCATTCCATCGGGATTCTCGCCGAAAGCGCTCCCGAGCTGTATCCCGGCATCGAGGGTCTGCTCAGGGATCTGGAGCCGCGCTCACCCCTGCCCCAGGCGGTCCGCTTCACCCTCGGCGACGCCGCCTGTCACGGCGGCGATCCGGCGGCCGCGACCGCCGCGTTGCGCGATCTTCTGGAGTCTGCACCCGAACGGATAGAGGAAATACGACTCGTCCTCGAACGGCTCGATCGCGCCGATCCGCGCGCCGTCGAAGTGCCCTACCTGCTGGCGCTCATCCACCTGGATCGCAGGGACCACGAAGCCGCGCTCATGGAGCTGTCGAGCGGAGGAGCGGTGAACGTCGCCCTGCTCGATCGGATCCTCGCGCGTTATGAGCAGATTCTGAACGAACACCCGGACGAAGCACCGGCGCGCTGCGGGTTCATCCAGGCTCTCTTTCTTGGACGCCGCTACGATCAGGTTCTGTCGGTCGGCGAGGAGGCGCTCCAGTCCCTTGATGACTCGCGGGTCGGTCGGGTCATGATGATCATGGGCGACGCCCTGAGGGAAAAAGGAGATCGGGATCATGCGGCGAAGCGCTACTTCGCGGCGCACAGCCGCGATCGCGCCCTCGTCGGTGAAATCGCCGACCGTCTCAACCAGCTGATTCAGGACGAGGGAACCCACCCCCTCGCTTCGCTGGCCCTCGGCAAGCTGATGGCGTCCGAGGGGCGCGGCGCCGAGTCCCGCACCGCATTTGCGGCGGCGTGCCAAGCCGATCCCAAGCTCCGCGACACGGTTCTCACCGAGTTGCGCGGGCTCATGGCATCCTGCCCCGGCGATCCGGAGACCGGCCTGCTGACTCTGAGGCTCCTCCTGGAAGTGCGCGACATGCACCAGGCGCTTCAGGTTGCTTCGACACTTCTCGACGAGCACCCCGAGCACGCGTCCCACGTCGCGGGCGCCCTGGAGGCTATCGTCAAGGAGCGGCCGGAAGAAGCCCGAGCCCACTTCGAGCTGGGCCGCGCCTTGCAGCGAAAGGGCTTCCACGCCAGAAGCGCCGGCGCATTCCTCAATGCGTTCCGCCGGGACGCTACGCTCGCCGCGGCGGTGCAGCGCAGGCTTCAAGAGAGTCTCAAGGAGGCGCCGACGGTCGCCGAGCCGTATGTGGCGGCCAGCGCCATTCACACCACCCGCAGCAAGCACCAGGCCGCAGCGGACGTGCTATCCCGCGCGCTGGAGGCGAATCCCAACCTGGCCGGCAAACTCCTGCCCCGCCTGGAGGAGATCGCGAAGCACGCACGGGGGAATGCGCGCGTCGCCACCGTCTTCGCCGACGCCTGCCTGCGCGCCGGCAAGCACGAGAGGGCGGTCGAGGCTTACGGCGATGCAGCAAGGGCCGATGCCGAGATGGCTGCGACATCACTGAAGGGGCTCAACGTCATCATCGAGACGTGCCCCGATCTCGGCGTTGCGCACCTGGAGCGCGGCCGGATCCACGCATCGCTCCTTCAGATCGACGAAGCGCGCTCGGATCTCGATCGTGCGTTCAGCCTCGTCCCCCAGATGATCGCGGAGATCCTCGAAGTGGCCGAAAGACTTCACAGCAAGGCGCCTGAATCGGCCCCCGGGGCTCTCCTCGTCGCCGACCTGTACATCGCGGCCCGCCGAGAAAGCGATGCGACCAAACTGCTTCTTGATACCTGCGAACGGGAGCTCTCCGAGGTCGAACGTCTCGCCATGACTGTCCGCCTGTGGCGGCTCGCTCTGGCCCGCAACGACGACGAAGCGGTGCGCCAGTATCTCGATCAGGCACTGGCCCTCGCGTCCGACCGCAACCAGTTCCTCGACCGTGTGCATCAGGTTGAAGTGGCCAGCCTGAAGACCGAGGCGGCGATGATGCGCCAGCGGCTCGAGGACGGATCGCGCCGCAGTTCCGATGTGGAGCGGGGCGTGCGGGCGCTGATCGACCTGGGGATGCTCGACGAGGCGGCCGCGGAGATCCGGCGCTGCAGCGAGATCTTCACCCCGGACGTGGCACTGAGGCTCGATGCCGAGCTGGCCCTGCGACGCGGCGACTATCCGCGCGCCTTCGAGAACCTGAGATCGCTCGGACCGAGCCCGTTGCTGGCGTTCGGGGCCGAGCGCGCCGGTGAGCATGCTGCCGCGGCCATGACCCTCGAAAGCCTGGCTGCGAGTACCGATGATCCGGCTCTTCACACGTCGTTGGAACGCGTTTACCGGGCGATGGTGGTCTCCGACCTCATCGGTGGGAGCCGTCGCCTGCAGGCCGAGACGATCCTCACATTTGGAGAAGGGAAGGCGGCATGAGCACACTCCTCTGTCCTATGCTCTCGGCACTCAAGCCGGAAGATGAAGATGGGCGTCCTGTCGATCGCGAATGCATCTACGAGCAGTGCCGGTTTTTCAACGTCGACGAAAAGGACTGCAACCTGATGATGGCCAGCAGCGCCATGCTGCGGATGGCCGACGACGCATCCAGGACCGCGCAGCCCGACGGGGCGCAACCGTCCGGATTCGTCGAGGTGGAGAAGCGCATCGAGGACATCGAGAAACGGTTCGAGGAAGTCGGGGGCGAGCTGCGCCGGGCGGTTGAGAAGCTGCAGGAGTCGGTGCACGAGTCGTCTGACACTCTCACGGAACGTGTCACCTCCGTCGTTGCGGGACAGGAGGCGCTCGAATCCTCCGTGCTCAAGCGCCTCGAGGAGAGCATGCGCGGGATCGTGGATCCAGTGGGCGAGCGCCTCGACCGGTTTGCTCGTGATCTGTCGGACAAACTGGAGCTCCGATTCGGCGAGCTCGAGAAGATGGTAGCGGAGAGCGTCGCCCCGCTGCGGACGGCGCTGGACGAGCAGGGAGTCACGTTGACCACCCGCCTGGACGATGCCATGCGCACCCTGTCGGAGGTGGCCACGTCCTCCGCACAGCTCAAGAGCCAGGTGGATGAAGTGCTCGATATGCAACGCAAGGCCGCGGAGAAAGTCCTCGAGGAGGTATCCCTCGTCGGCGCGACCTTGCAGAAGCTCGAGCATGTGGCGGCCAACACCGATGGAAAACTCGACGCCTTCGCGAGCGAAGGGATCAATCTCGCACAGGTGCTCACGCTCGTGAAGGGAGACACCGAGAGAACCTACGCGGCGCTCCGCAAGATCAATGAAGGCAATCAGTCCGTGCTGGATGCGATTCAGGCGCAGCTGCAGCGCGATCAGGAAGAGCTCAAGCACAAGCGTCGCGATGAGGCCCAGAATCTCAACAACAGAGGCGTGGTCCTCTATTACCGGGGGGCTCTCGAGGCAGCCGTCGGCTCTTTCCGCCAGTCGGTACATCTGAATCCCGAATACTCGGAGGCGTACAACAACCTCGGGCTGGCGCTCAGCAAACTGGGTCGCGGCGAGGAGGCGGTCGAGGCATTTCAGAATGCGCTGAAAATCGATCCGAAGATGGGCGAGGTGTTCAATAACCTCGGCTTCCTCTACCACACCTCCGCTCAATTCGAACGGGCCGTGGAGATGTTCGGTCAGGCGATCGAGAACGCGGCCGACACCAGCATCGCCTACACCAACCTCGGCAACAGCTACTACAAGCTGCAGCAGCCCGACCAGGCGCTGGGGGCCTGGAAGCGCGCCCTGGAGCTCGATCCGATGAATGAGAACGCCCGCCGCGGCCTGCGGATGTTCCAACAGGATGGCGCGGGCGCCCGGGAGAGTGCGGCTTGAGCCCTGCGTCCTCCGGCATCGACATCTACCAGCGTTTCGAGCTGGAAGTCCGCACGCCGAGAAAGCGTCTGCTCGTCGATGCCTTCCTGCCGTCGCCTGAATCGCTTCCATCCACGGTGACCCCTCCCGAGCCGCCACCGCTGCCGGCCGTCTCCGAGGAGGAGGCCGAATTCGTGGCCAGGCTCGCTGTGCGCGAGAGCGAACCGGAACCCGAGCCGAAACGCAAGAAGGCGTCGGCAGCGAAGAAAAGGAAGAAAGCGGTCGAGGGTCCGAAGAGCCTCCAGGAGGAGGTCGAAGAGTTCATGAACAGCGGCGCCCTCGTCCCGGACGAAGATCTCGATCCATCCTGAGCCCCTGCTCCGATCATCCCGTGGAGGCATCCCATCCCCCCACACACGTCCCCGCCGCCTTAAAGACCGGATATGATCGACGCTCCAGCGCGGGAGTCCCCCAGGCGTGCGCCACATTGAAGGACATCACGATTTCGGCCTCCTGGAGGCCCGGCTCGTCGATCTGATCCGCGGCCTGCGGGCGGGTGACGACGCCGATCCGTTCGCGCCGATCGCCATCGTGGCGCCGACCCGGTGGCTGATCACCCACCTGCGCACCATTCTCGCCGAGTCGTTCCCCGGACTGGTCGGTGTCGTCCTGCTGCATCACGACGCGCTCGCCCGCGAGGCGCTGTCCGCGGCCGGGAAGACGCCACTCCGGACGCTCTCCACACCGGTCCGCGAGCAGATCCTCGCGCGCGCAATCGAGGAGTCGGGAGGCGATCTGGCACGATACGTTGCCCGCAGGCCGGGAGCGGTCGGCGCCCTGCTCTCCACCATGAACGATCTGCGCGAATCCGGTATCAGCGACGGCGCCGCTCGCACATCCGGGGTCAGCTCCCGCGGGCGCGAGGTGCTGAGCCTGTACGAAACCTATCGGACGCGGCTCGAAGAACTGCGCAGCGTCGGCCTCGCCGATCGATCCGGTACGCTGGTCGCGGCGCTCCCTCACGTTCCCGACTACACCCGGCGTTTCCGGCTGGTCATTCATTACGGCGCCTACGAACTGATCGGCGTCAACCTCGCCCTGATGAAGGCGGTCGAGGAATCGGCCGGGCGCGTGATCTATCTCGTCCCCTCTCACCCCCGCTCGGTCGCCCACGAACATGCGCGCGCGTTCTGGCGGGACATGCTGGGGGCGGAACCGGTACCGATCGAGGAAGCCTCCGGCAGCCGGCACATCCTGTCCGATCGACTGCCCTGCCTGTATGACGACACCCTGGAATTGCCCGCTCCGATCCCGGGAGCCGTCGATCTGTTTCATGCCCAGGGTGCCGGGGCCGAGCTGCGTGAGGTGGCGCTGCGAATTCTTGCCCTGCATGAGAAGATCGGCGTCGCCCTCGATCGCATCGCGGTCATCGCCCGATCCCTCACGCCCTACGCCACGTATCTGAAAGCTGTTTTCGAGGATCATGGTCTACCGTTCGCCACGACGGCGACGCTCGGCGCGCTGCGCGAGGCACATGTGCAGGCCGTGCTCGATCTGATCCGTACCGTGTGCGACGATTATCCCCGCCAGTCGCTGATCGATCTGTGCCGCAGCGGCAGGCTGCGCACGGGAGGCCCCGACCCGCTCCGTCATGCGGCGGCGTGGGATCGGCTCAGCCGCGAGTTCGGAGTACCGGGCGGCCTGAGCGCCTGGACGACGGACCTTCCGCGCCGGGTCGAAGCCGGTGAACCTTTTTCTGATGACCAGCCGGATCGCGAAGCTGCCGAGCGCTACGCCAGGTTTCGCGAACTGCTCCTCGACCAGGCCCGAACGCTCGCCTCCACGGTTCGCAGGCTGCACGGCGTCTCCCGGGCGCTGCGGGAGGCACGCTCCTTCGAAGAGTGGGCCGATGCGATGGAGGCACTCATCGAGCGGCTGCTCCCCTCCGGCGCAGGCCCGGAGGGCGCCGGAGCGCCGGCCGAGGATCTGCTGGCCGGACTTCTCTCGGATCTGCGTGATCTGGGGCAGGCCGGCCTCCCCTTCCATCGCACGACGGCGCGCGCTTTCTTCGAGTCGGCCCTCTCCAGCGCTTCGCTCACCATCTCCCCCGCCACCGATCCGTTCGGCGAGAATTCCGTCAGTGAGCCATGCGGCGTTCGCGTGCTCGATGCGATGCAGGCTCGCGGGCTTTCGTTCGACGCGGTCTTTCTCATCGGCTTCAACGCCGACCTGATTCCGAGGCGTCCGGTCGAGGATCCGTTCCTCGGCGACCCGGACCGTCGGTTGATACGGGCTCGTGCCGGTGCAGCGCTTCCTCTGAAATCGGCCGGGCGCAGCGAGGAGCGCCTCCTCATGGCGCACCTGCTCGGGGCAGCACGCCGGCACCTCACGATCTCCTGGCAGCATGCCGACGAGGGTGGTCGCGCGCGAATCCCGAGTCTGGCCCTGCGCGAGGTCGC
>JAZGDH010000242.1:0-3707 GCA_036477555.1 Acidobacteriota bacterium | reverse complement strand
GGATCAGTCCCCCCATCGCGTGAGAGGCCACCGCGGCGATCCAGGGGTGCATCGGCGGCTTGCTGGAGATGCCGCCACTTGCATCGCGGGGGCAGATCCAGTTCCCGTTCTGCACCACGTCGGCGATATAGCTGACCGGTCTTTCCTGGTCCCGTACTCCGAGATCGTCGGGTGTGAACAGACGGATGCAGACGAGAGAGACGTAGATGGCGAGAACGACACCCAGGCCGATCCAGAACAATCGACGATCGTTGACGAAAGTGTCGTTCATTTCCTCAAGACCGGTTCAACCTCGACGAGCGGCTGGATGGGAAAGGGGACGGCGTGACGGGGAAGAATCGCACGAACGGACGACGATTGAAAGAGGGTCCGCCGCGGCGGGACTCGACTTGGGTTATCCGTTCAGGTAAGAATAGCCGCCATCCCGGAATGTCAGATCCTCTCGGAGAGTGACGATGTGCGGACTAGCGGGTGTCGTTGGTCGACCGGGTATCGATCCCGAGCGGGACGAGATCGTCCGCCGGATGACTGCGACCCTTGTGCATCGCGGCCCGGATGGAGAGGGGTATGCCTTCCGCGATTCGTGCGCCCTCGGCTTCCGGCGTCTGGCGATCGTCGATCTCGATGCCCCTTCCCCTCCCTTCCCGAACGAAGACGGAACGATCTGGACCGTCTGCAACGGCGAGATCTACAACGGCGCCGATCTCCGCGCCGACCTCGAGTCACGTGGCCACCGTTTCCGCACCCGCGTCGATACCGAGGTCATCCCCCATCTGTTTGAGGAGTACGGGACGCAGTTTGTCGATCGCATGGACGGCATGTTTGCCTTCGCGCTCTGGGATGGGCGCAGACGGAGGCTGATGCTGGGCCGCGATCGGGCGGGCGAGAAGCCGCTGTTCTACTGGCAGGGGCCGGATCAGTTCGTCTTCGCATCCGAGCTGCGGGCGCTTCTGGTCCACCCTCGTGTACCCAGGGCGGTCGATCCCGTCGCGCTTCGGCGCTATCTGCTGCACGACTACTTCCCCGCGCCGTTGTCGCCGATCCGGGGGATCCACAAGTTGCCGGCGGGCCACGTTGCTGTGGTGTCGGATGAGGGACTCGAGATTCGCCGCTACTGGGACCTCGCCGATCACTTCGACCGCGGCCCCGCGGACGCGGACCCCTCCGAGATCGCCGAGGAGATCGATCGGCGGATCGGCGTCGCGGTCAGTCGCCGCGCTCGCAGCGATGTGCCGGTCGGCGTCTTTCTCTCGGGCGGAATCGATTCGTCCATCATGCTGGCGCATCTGGCCGACCAGGTCGGACCGGGCGTGCCGGCGTTTGCACTCGGGCACGAGAATCGCGCCTTCGACGAGGCGAGGTTCGCTGCCCGCACCGCGCGCCACTTCCAAGCCGATTATCACGAGCTGATTCTCGGCCATTCCGATCTCGAGGAGGGGCTGCGTCTCGTCGGCGAGGGGCTGGACGAGCCGCTGGGCGATGGTTCCACGATCCCGACACACCTGCTCGCGCGTTTCGCGCGGCAGCATGTCAAAGTGATCCTGTCCGGTGAGGGCGGGGACGAGCTGTTCGCAGGCTACCCGACCTACGTCGGCGATCGATACGCCGAGCGGTTCCGTCTTCTGCCGGGCTGGGTTCGTCGATCGCTCGGTTCGGCGGCGCAAGCCGTCTTCCCGGCCAGCATGGGCAACGTCGCCCTCGACTACTTATTGACCAGGTTTCTGGCGGGCGCCGAGAGGGAACGGGTCGAGCGGCACCATTCATGGTTCGGCAGCCTGCCGCCCGAGCGCCACGCCGGCGTGCTGGCGCCACGCGTCGCGGCGATGCTCGCTTCGGATGATCCGTTCGGCTCCGCGCGGGACACGCTGGCCGGCCGGCGTTTCCCGGATGGCCTGGCCGAGCTGCTGTACACCGACTTCACGATGTATCTTCAGGATGACCTTCTGACCAAGGTCGACCGGGCGACGATGCTTGCCTCGCTCGAGGCTCGGGCGCCGTTTCTGGATCACGAGCTGGTCGAATTCGTGGCGGGCCTTCCTTCCCGGTTCAAGCTGCGCGGCACGACCGGCAAGTTCATTCTGCGCCAGGCGATGCGACACCGGCTGCCGGCGGAGATCCTGACCCGCCGCAAGCGTGGGTTCAACATCCCGTTCTCGCGATGGCTGCTCGATGGACTCGGCGACAATCTGGTCGAGAGGTTCTCTTCCGAGCGGATCCGAGCACGGGGGATTCTCTCGTTCGACGGTGTATCGCGGCTATTGGACGAGCACCTCTCGCGCAGGACGGATCACCGCAAGCCGCTGTTCACGCTGCTGGCGCTCGATCTGTGGTGCGATCGGATCTACGGTGAGGGGAGCGCGGTCCCCGTCGCCGACGTCCGGGCCCCGGATCTCACCGCATCCGCCCGAGCGGGCCGGCATGCACACGATGAACTCCAAGGGGACCAGTCGAATCAGGGGAATGACGATGCAAGGCAGCGGGCCTGAACGAATGATTCCGGGGGTAAATATGATCAGAGCTGGCAGGGTATGGATGGTGATGGCCGTCTTCGCCGCGGCGGCCGGGAGCGACCTCCCGCACGCCCGGACTGATGATCTCAAGGCGGAGGCCGAGGCCGCCATCAAGATGGTCGAGGGTAAGGTCATCGACTGGCGTCGGGACGTGCACCAGCATCCGGAGTTGTCGAACCGGGAGGTCCGGACCTCTCGACTCGTGGCCGAACATCTGAAGAGTCTCAATCTCGATCAGGTGAAGACCGGGATCGCCCACACCGGAGTCGTGGGGATCCTGAAGGGGGGGAAGCCGGGCCCTGTGATCGCGCTGCGCGCCGACATGGATGCACTGCCTGTCACCGAGATGACCGGGTTACCGTTCGCCTCGAAGGCCCGCGGCGTGCACAACGGCGAAGAGGTCGGTGTGATGCACGCCTGCGGGCACGACACCCATGTCGCCATCCTCATGGGGGCGGCCGAGGTGCTCGCCGGCATGAGCGATCAACTCCCCGGGACGATCCGCTTCATCTTCCAGCCTGCCGAGGAAGGTGCGCCCCAGGGGGAGGAGGGGGGCGCCGATCTGATGGTCAGGGAAGGGGTGCTCGACGGGCCGGGGCGCCCGGAGGCGATCTTCGGTCTCCATGTGACACCGCTGCCCGCGGGCACGCTTCACGTCCGCGCGGGACCGACGCTCGCCGCGGCGGACGGGCTCAGCATCAGGGTGGAGGGCAAGCAGACGCACGGCTCGACCCCCTGGCTCGGGGTCGACCCGATCACTGTGGCGGCCCAGATCATCACCGCGCTCCAGACCATTCCCAGCCGCCACCTGAACGTCACCAAGGCGCCTGCCGTCGTTTCAATCGGAAAGATCGAAGGGGGTAACCGCGGCAACATCATCCCGCAGGTGGTCGAGATGGAGGGGACGATCCGGACGTTCGATCCGGAGATGCGCGATGATTTTCATGCGCGGATTCGCAGGACGGCCGAACGGATCGCGGAGATCGCCGGTGCGAAAGCGACCGTGACGATCGACGGGTACGCCCCGGTGACGAACAATTCCCGCGAGTTGACCGAGAAAGCGATGTCGTCGCTGCGCTGGGCCGCAGGGGCCGACAACGTCCATGAGTTTCCGCGCATGATGTGGGCGGAGGACTTCGCCTACTACCAGGAGAAGATCCCCGGCGTCTACTTCTTTCTGGGGGGGAACAAGCCGGG
>JAZGDH010000241.1:0-2112 GCA_036477555.1 Acidobacteriota bacterium | reverse complement strand
CCGATGCGTCGACGGCGCGCACCGGCAGATGGTAGTCGCGGGTGAACGTGTCGATCACCTGGCGCCCCTCTTCGTGCCGGAGCAGCCCGTTGTCGATGAACAGACAGATGAGCTGCCCGCCGATCGCGCCGTGGATCAACAGAGCCATGACCGCGGAATCGACGCCTCCGCTCAACCCCGCGATGACCCGCCCCGACCCGACGCGCTTTTTCACTTCGCGCTGCGCCTCTTCGATGACCGACTTCATCTGCCAGGAGCCGGTGCAACCGCAGGCGTCGTACAAAAAGTTCCGAAGGATCGTCCCTCCATGCTCGGTGTGGGCCACCTCCGGATGGAACTGGATGCCGAACAGTTTCCTGGTCTCATCAACGAACGCAGCGCTCGTGGCGTGGGTGCTCCGTGCGACGGCGGTGAAACCGCGTGGAGGCTCCAGAATCTCATCACCGTGGCTCATCCATACTTGTTGCTCGCGCGGGGTGTTCCTGAACAGCGACGGTTTTCCGGTCAGTTCCAGCCGTGACGGTCCGTACTCGCGCTCGGGCGCGGTCTCCACCCGGCCATCGAGCAGGTGCGCCATCAGTTGCGCCCCATAGCAGATCCCGAGGACGGGTATTCCGAGGGCGAAGATCCCCGGATCGAGCCGTGGGGCACCCTGTGCGTAGACCGAGTCAGGCCCCCCCGAAAGGATCAGACCGCGCGGCTTTTTCCGCCGAACCTGCTCGGGAGGGGTGGCGCACGAAATCAGCTCGCTGTGCACCTGGAGCTCGCGGACCCGGCGAGCGATCAGATGGCTGTACTGCGAACCGAAATCGAGGACCAGAACGGTCTCGCGTCCCGCTCCGGAGCTCGCGCTGCTCATGCGGGTCTCCCGGCCATCCGGCCCACCTTGTGGATGAGGCGCTCGAAGGCGTGTGCCGGATCGCGTGCCCCGCCCCCCTTCAGCTCCCGATCGGCCTGCAGACAGAGCTTCAGCGCCTCGCGAAGTTGCTCGGGGGTACTGCCGCCCACCTCGCGATTAAACCGCTCGATCCGTCCCGGATCGAGACCGTACATCGAGGTCGTCTCCCTCGGCGGCAGCCGTCGCATCGCCGCGGCGCGGGCCTTCAAGGCGGTGCGCACATACCACGAGATCCCGCCGAGCAGCATGACCGGCTCCTCGCCCGCATCGAGAAGCGCGCGGACCGCACCGATCGCACCGGCGCGATCACCCCGCACCATCGCCTTGGCCGCCCCGAACGCGTCTCCAAGCCGCGGAACCCCCACCAGGATCTCGAGATCCGGCGGTTCGATCGGGCGCGGCGCCCCGACGGCGCTCATCAGCTTCTGCAGTTCGGCGTCGAGACGCGCCAGACCCTGTCCCGCCAGACCGGCCGCCATCCCCTCCACCAGGTCCGCCCCGAGCCCGTAGCCCCGGTCACGTAACCGGTCACGGATCCATTGCGCCAGCCGCGCCTCATGCAGGGGCGCGCACTCGACGCGCGTACTCTTCGCCTGCAGCGCCTTCCACAGACCCCGGCGCCGATCGAAACGGGGAGAACTGAACACGAGGCAGGTCTTCGGGTTCGGATCGACCAGATACGCCTTCAAGGCATCGGCCGATTCGTAGCGCAGACCGTCCGCCTCGCGGACGACGATCAAGCGCCGATCCCCTCCCATCGGGAAGGTCGCGGCGTCATCGAGAACACGGGCCAGCGTGGTCTCGGGCCCGCGAAGAAGATCCCGGTCAATCCCGGTCGGGCCGTCGGGCTGGGCCGCCGCTGAAATCAGGCGAATTCCCTCGGTGTGGAAGAAATCCTCCGCCCCGTCGAAGGTATAGACCGGATCGATCCGGCCACGAACCAGGGCCTGCTGCAATTGCGGGAAGGAGAGAGAGGAAGCCATCGGCGATCAGAATCCTTCGAGAATGGCGGTCACGACACTGCGGGCGAAGTCTCGGGCCACTTCGTCGATCGCGACGATCTCCTGATCGACGAATGACTCGGTCGTCGCCGGGACGTCATACTGGCCACGGAAGAGATAATGATCGTCCTGCCAGAGCAGCCGATCGGTCTTGGCTTCGCGAAGGACGACGCTGGCCGTAATCCGAATCTCGTAGCGCGAGGCACGACCCTG
>JAZGDH010000240.1:0-2550 GCA_036477555.1 Acidobacteriota bacterium | reverse complement strand
GCATTCCGCAGCGGCGATTCGGTGAAGGTCCACGTCAAGGTCCGCGAGGGCGAGAAGGACCGGATCCAGATCTTTCAGGGAACCGTCATCGCGATCCGGGGTGGAGGCACAGGGAGCACGTTCACGGTGCGCAAGATCTCCGACGGTGTGGGAGTGGAAAGAATCTTTCCTATCCACTCGCCGATCATCGGAAAGATCGAGGTCGTGCGCCGGGGGCGCGTACGCCGTTCCAAGCTTTATTACCTGAGAGAGCTCAGAGGTAAGGCGGCGCGTATTCGGGAGCGGACGTAGGAGAGAAGGCGTGGCGGCCAGGGATCGCGCCGCGGGATTCGCGCTCGAGCGCCGGCTCGGCGAGCGTGACTACCGTGCGATCGCGGGGATTGACGAGGTCGGTCGGGGTTGCCTGGCCGGGCCGGTCGTTGCCGCCGCGGTGATTCTGGATCCGGCGAGGCGGCCACGCGGACTGCGTGATTCAAAGCAGCTCACGGCGGCCGAACGCGAGAGGCTGGCGTCGGCGATCGCGACGGCGGCTGTGGCGATCGCCCTGGGAGTGGTCGATTCGATCGAGATTGATCGCACCGATATTCTTCGGGCGACCCTCGAGGCGATGAGACAAGCAGTGGAGGGACTCCGAGTGAGGCCTGACTATCTGTTGGTCGATGCGGTACGGATTCCCGCGATTTCAATCCCGCAGGAGGGGTTGATTCGTGGAGATTCGCGCAGTGCATCGATCGCGGCCGCCTCGATCATCGCCAAGGTCTACCGGGACGCCATGATGCGATCACTGCATCCCCTCTATCCCGCGTACCGATTCGACGCGAATAAGGGATACGGTACGCCTGATCATCTGAACGCCCTGCGTCGTCTCGGCGCGACACCCCTGCACCGGACGACCTTCCGGGGCGTCCCCCATCGAGGCGCCGCAGCGCGCCCCGCCCAGCGGAGCGGGTGAAGCCATGGCCCTCGATCGCTCCAAGACGCAGCAGCAGGCGGAGAAATTCGTCAAATCCGGCAAGATTAACGACGCGATCAACGCCTACAAGAAGCTCGCCGAGGACAATCCGCGCGACCTGAACATCTTCAACAAGCTGGGAGACCTCTACGTCCGGGCCAACAAGACCCAGGACGCCATCCGCTACTTCCTGCGCATCGCCGAGTTGTATTCCAAGGACGGGTTCCTGCTCAAGGCGATCGCGATGTACAAGAAGATCTGCAAGCTCGATCCCTCCAACATGGACTGCGTGCTGAAACTGGCCGACCAGTATCAGCAGCAGGGGCTGACGATTGAGGCCAAGGCACAATATCTTCAGGTGATCGATCATCTGGTGAAGAGCTCACAGTTGCAGAAGGCGGTCGAGGTGTTTCCGAAGATCCTCGAGATCGAACCCTCGAATATCAAGGTGCGCCTGAGCTACGCCGATATCCTGGTCCGCACGAACAGCAAGGATGACGCCGTCAGAGAGTTCGTCCAGGTGGCGACCGATCTGATCGGCAAGGGGATGAGGGACGAAGCGGCGCAGGTCGTGCAGCAGGGGTTGAAGGTGGCGCCGGGAAACGGCGACCTGACAAGCCTGATGATGGCCACCGGCAAGGAAGGGAAGAAAGACCAGGCCGAGCTGCTCTCTTCGATCGAAACGATGGCGCAGGCGAACGGCGACAATCCCCGATCCCAGGCGACGCTCGTCGAAGCCTACCTGTCGGCCGGGAAACGGGAGCAGGCGGAGCCGATTGTCGCCAAACTCCAGCAGCTCGGGGACGGCGCGCCTCCCGAGGTGTCGCGCGCCGTGGGCCGCTTCCGACTCGCCGATGAGGATGCCGACCTCGCGCGCGAGTGGCTCAGTCGTGCGGCCGACCAGTTCATGGACGGGTCCCACCCCGCGGACGCCGCCGCGGCGATGGATGAGTTTCTCGGAAAGTTTCCCGACGATCGCCAGGGGCTCGCCAAACGTGCCGACATCGCCGGACGATCCGACGATGCCGAGGGACAGACGACGGCGCTGCACAAGCTGGTCGAGGTGCTGATCCGCTTGTCGGAGATCGCCACCGCGACCGAAGTGGCCCGCCGGCTGACGACTCTCGATCCCGGCAACCCCCGTTTCACCGAGATTCTTGCAGGCCTCGAGGCGCGCGCCTCAGGCGATGCACCGGTGACAGCGCAGCCCCAGGAATCGCTGGAGAGTCTGCAACTCGAGGAGGAGCCGGCCGTCCTCGAGGGCGAGGCAGCGGCCGGCGCCGATCCTTCGGGTGACGACGAGGGGGATGACGAGGAGGAGATGGACGACGATTTCGTCTCGGAACATTTCACCGAGGCGGAGGTCTTCATCAAGTACGGCCTGCTCGAGAAAGCCAAGCAGCAGCTCCTCACGATCCTGGCCAAGTACCCGCGCCACGTGAATTCGCACGCCAAGCTCAAGGAGATCTATTACGAGGAGGGGAACAAGGACAAAGCGGTGGAGGAGTGTCTGACCCTCATGGAGCTGATGAAGGCGAAAGGGTCCGACGATGATGCGCGCGAGCTGATCAACGAAGCGATCCGCATCGATCCGAACA
>JAZGDH010000024.1:0-4236 GCA_036477555.1 Acidobacteriota bacterium | reverse complement strand
TGAGATCGATCGGGAGATCGCGCAGGTGGAGGATGCGATTCATCGCGGCGCCGGGGGCGCACGGACGGATTCGCAACGTGCGCCGGTCGGCGCGGTTGTCGAGAAGCCGGCAAAATCCCGCAGCAAGGCGATCCCGCCCCGGGGCGGGGGCCATTCCAGGCAGATGCGGTTGTTGTGAACGCGACCCCACGAATTATTCGGACAGACTCCTGGCCGCGCTCGAGACCTCGATCGTGCGCGAATCCCCGAGTCCCAGCGTCGCCAGGGGCCGATCAAACGAATCGGGATCGCCGACCGTCAGGATGACGAGACGATCCGGGCGGATGTGCTTGCGTGCGGCTCGCAGCACCTGCTTTCTGGTGACCTTTGACAGGCGATCGCGATAGGTCTGCAGGAAATCGCGCGGGTAGTTGTACGCCTCGTAGTAAAGATAGGACCTCATATACGGAGTCGTTCCCTCGAGCGAGAAGACGAACGAGTTGATGCTCGCCTCCTTGGCTCGACGCACTTCATCTTCGGTCGGACCCTCTTCCCGAAGCTGCTCGATGATCTCCCGCACCGCCTCGATCACCTCGACGGTCGCGTCGGCGCGCGTGCTGCTGGTGATCTGAAACAGGCCCCGGTCCGAATCGGTTCCGACGCCGCCGCCGACCGAGTACGCGAGGCCGCGCGTCGAGCGAATCTCCTTCACCAATCGCGATGAGAACCCGCCCTCGCCCAGGATGTAGCTCAGGATCTTGAGCGGAAATTTGTCCTTATCGAAACGATTGGCGCCCAGATGGCCGATCGCGATGCTGGTCTGGCTGAGGGGGCGATCGATGACATGCACGCCCGGCCGCGCCGTTTCCTTCAGGGCGGGCACGGGGGGCGGGGTTACTTTGGCCTGGCGCCACGCGCCGAACGTCTCGCGCAGCATCTGCCTCATGGTGGTCGGATCGAAATCGCCCGCGATCCCCATGACCATGTTGTTCGGGCGGACGTAGCGGCGATGAAACGCCACCAGGTCCTCGCGGCCGATAGCCGAGATCGTCGCCTCCGTCTCCAGCCGGGCCCACGGGCTTCCAGAGCCGTAGACCAGCGAACGGAAATGAAGGGCGGCGACATCTCCCGGATCGTCCCAGCGGCGGCGGATCCCTTCGATCATCCGCACCTTCGCCAGATCGAGCCGATCGGGATCGAAGCGGGGTGAGATCAGCATCGCGCCGAAAATCTTCAGTGCCTCGGGAAAATCGTCGCTGCGTGCCGACAGGGTCCCGCTCGCCATGTCATTTCCCGATGAAAAGCGGACCGTGGCGGGCATGAACTCCAGGGTCTCGTCGATTTCGTCCGGCGTCATGTGGCGTATACCGCCGGTACGCAGGCTGGCCAATGCCACAGAAGACAGCCCCGCCTTCCGCTCCGGGTCGTAGATCGCCCCGGCCTTCATGTAAAGGGCGAGGTCAATGAGCGGCAGCTCGCGATCGACGAACAGATAGACGATCAGGCCGTTGTCGATCCGCACCGTTTCGGGCTTCGGAAAATTGATCTGAAGCGGAGGGTAGGAAAGGGAACGCGGATCGAGAGGGGGCTTCACAACAGTCGGTGCCGACCGGGTCGGCGCCCAGGCAAGCGCCAGGAGCAGCGCAATGATTGCCCCGCGGCGGATCACGATCCGGTCTCCTCATCAGCCGGCCCCGCGGCGTCTGCCCCGGAGGAGCCCCCCGGTCCGTCGGATGGTTGGGGACGGACGCGCACGGCGATCGTCCGGTTCGACGGTACGAAGGTGCGCGCCGCCACATCCTGAAGCCGCTCCGGTGTGACGTCGGTGACCTCATGCTGGTAACGAAGCAGGTTCTCCCAGCTTCCCGTCAGGATCTCGTAATACGACAATTGCCACGCGAGTCCCCGGTTGCTGCGGAGTGAGTACAGGAATGCTGTTTCCACCTGGTTGCGAATCTTTTCGAGTTCGCGGGCCGTCGCCGGTTCCCGGGCCAGCCGATCGAGCTCCTCGAGAAGGACGCTTTGAACCTCGTCGGCGGTGTGGGGCGCACGGGGATCCGCGGCGATGATGAAAAGATTATCGTAGCGCTCTCCCGGTGCTTCGAACGCCGAGACGTTGGACGCCACCCTCGTTTCCATGACGAGACGCCGGAACAGTCGTGACGTCCGGCCGGAGCTCAGAAGTGATTCGATGACGTCGAAGACCGCATCATCGGGATGCGGCATGCTGGGCTTGTGGAAGGCGATCATGAGGCTCGGCTCGGCGTCATACTCCACCACAACCCGACGTTCCCCCTTCTGCAGCGGTTCGCGCAGCGTGGGGGTGGGCGGCGGCGGGGCGGAGGACAGAGCCCCGAAGTATTTCCGGATCAGCTTTTCCGCCACGTCCGGATCGACATCTCCCACGAGGGCCGCGACGGCATTGTTCGGCACATAGTGCCGCCGACGAAATTCCCGGGCGTCTCCGCGGGTCATGCGGGCCAGGTCTTCCATCCAGCCCACGACCGAAATGCGGTACGGGTGAGCCTGATATGCCGTGAGCAGCAGCTGTTCGTAGAGTTTCCCATCAGGCTGATCCTCGATGCGCATACGGCGCTCCTCCATGACCACGTCTCGCTCGGAGTAAAACTCACGAAGGATCAGGTCCTGCAACCGTGCCGACTCCATGAGACACCAGAGTTCGAGCCGATTGGACGGGAGGCTCATCACGTAGGAGGTAAGATCCTGGCCGGTCGACGCGTTGAGCCCCTGTGCCCCCTGGCCGGACAGGATCTCACTGAACTCGTCCTTGATGACGATCTGTGCGTGACGCTCCGTCTGAGAAGCCATCTCCTGCCGAAGCTCGGCCAGGCGCTCCGCATCGGCCTCCTCGCCCCGATCCAGTTCGGCGTGCAGCTCGCGGACGGCGCGATCGATTGCATCGAGAATGCCGGCCTCCGTCCCGGTATCCCGGACACCGATGATCGATGTCCCCTTGAATGCCATGTGCTCGAACAAATGGGCCATCCCGCTGGCGCCTCCGGGGTCATCGACGCCGCCGACGCGGAAGCGCAGGGTCGCCGAGAAAACCGGCGCGGTGCCACGCTGCATGATCAGGAAGCGCATCCCGTTGTCGAGTGTGATCCGCCTCACCCGTCCCTCGAGTTCCTGGGCGGCGGCGGGAGCGAACGCGATCGAAGCGAGCAGCAGAAGCAGCGCCGATCGGCGAAAACGTGCGGAACGGCTGGAACGGTCCGTGTACCGACTCACTTGAGAGCCTTCACCTGGGGACGGGAGAGCCTCAGCCCCGGATCGATCTTGATCCGATTGTCGACCCGGGAGACGCCCTCGATCAGGCCGACCATGACGGCTGCCTGCCGCCGGGTATAGAAGAACGCGACACGACCGGTCAGGGTCACGACACCGTCCTCTGCGGCCACGTCGATCTGGCCGAGGTGCGGGAAGGCTCGGAAGTCCAGCAGATAGGCGACAGTGGCGTCGGTGAGCGTCGCGTGCTTACTGCGATCCGGCGCATCCATTGAGGTCATCAGATTGATCACGCGCGTCACGCCGAACACCGAGCCGGCTGCCGCCTCCGCCCGGTTTCTCTGCGAAAATCGCCCGACGCTCCCGCGGAGTGTGACGATGGTGTCCTCGACCTCCACCTCCAGATCTTTCAGATCGAGCGACTCCGTGACGTCGGACAGGATGGCGACCACCGCGTCGCGCAGCGCTTCGTCGCTCACGTCGGCGCGCTCGATGACGAATTCGTCGGTGACGTTCACGATTCCCCGGATGAATCCGGCGGTGCGCAGCACTTTGAGCCTGAGGGCGTAGCTGCTGATCTTTCCGGAGAACACGGCGCCACCATTGACCAGGACGATGTCGAACCGCTCCCGGGTCAGTTCGGGATCGCGGCCGAGGCGGCCGATGAGCTGCTCACGCAGGGCATAATCACCCGGGCCGGCGATATTAGCGGCAGACGCCGGCCCCGCTTGGCCGAAACAAGCTGCAAGCGCGAGCAGCACAATCAAGATCGATGTTGTCACATCGGGCCGTCGGCTCATCATGGAGGGATTATTCTGGCACACGGTCGGCGTCCCGCCAAGTGGAGGCGCCGCGGGGACCGTATGATCCGTCGATCCCGCACAGGTCTGCGATCATGCCAGCCCCTGGCGGCTGCGCTCGATCAGTTGCGTGACCTCCAGGACCGCATCGAGGTCGCCCTCCTGCGGCCGATTCAATCGTTTCCAGACAGCCTCGATCCGTTCACGGGCG
>JAZGDH010000239.1:0-2769 GCA_036477555.1 Acidobacteriota bacterium | reverse complement strand
GACGTCGCCTCCTTCCTGAAGATACGGCCGCGCAAGGCGGAGACTCCCTCATGAGGCGGCCGACGATGACGCGAGGCGCGCTCGTCGCCCTGACCGCCTGTGCCCTCCTGCTCGCCGGTTGCGGCCTGCAGGCGACGGACAGAAAGCCCCGGACGACGCTGTTCATCGGCGTCGATACCAGCGGTTCATTCGAGAAAAGCGGGCACTACGACGACTCGCTGCGCTTCCTGGCGCATTACATTTACGGGCACCTGAACCGTCTGGGAGGCCTGGATCAGCCGAAGGCGCTGTTCGTCGCTGCGATCGGCGGACAGGATCCGAACGAGCCGAAGGCGTTCCATCCGATCCACGACTTCGAGGGGAAGGACGTCGACCAGATCGAACGTGATCTCAGGAAGTGGTATGCACCGAACGACGCGCTGACCGATTTCAACCCGTTCTTCGAACAGGTGGCCCGGATCGTCAAGGATCGTAATCTCATCCTCGCGCCGATCACGCTGATGATCGTCACCGACGGCGTTCCCGACTACTCCGTGCCGGGCGCGAAGCCGGGCTCGAAACAGATGTACGAGGGGATCGATCTGACTCCGCTCGAATATCTGTCCCGCCGGCTCACCCTGAGGCTCGCCTACGTCTCTCCGAAAGTCGGCGCCAGCTGGCGCGAGCTGGTCCCGAGACGCCGCGTGCGCCTGTGGACGGTGGACGGCGAGGTGATGAGGGGGTGGAAGGCCCAGGTGCGTAAGAACGCCGACCTCGCCCGCCAGGAGAAGCTCTGGTCCTGGATTCAGGACAACGTCGACTACAGAGTGCGCTCGATCGGCGTCTGACCGGCAGGCCGCCGCGCGCAGCGATCCTTCAGCGTGGATGTCTCAGTCTGTGTGTCTGCGCACGACCATCAGGGTGAGGTCGTCCGCCGCGCCGCCTCCGCCTGAAAATTTCTTCACCTCGCCGAGATAAGCCGACGCCAGGACTTCGGGCGGGTCGTCACTGCGTGCGCGCAGCACTGACAGGACCCGGTCGCGCCCGAATTCGTGGCCCGTCGCATCGCGGGTCTCGGTGAGCCCGTCCGTGAACAGCAGCAGCGAATCACCGACCGAGAGCGTGGTCCTGTACACCGAGTACGGGCCGGTCGTGAACAGGCCGACCGGCAGTCCGGTCGCCTCCACACTCCTGACCTCCTCCTTAGTGGCAATCATCGGCGGCGGATGCCCGGCGTTGCAAATGGCGACCCGGCCGTCAGCCTCCGCCCGTCCGCAAACGAGGGTCGCATATTGAGCCGGCACTTTGTTCTCTCCGAACAGGCGATTGGCGCGGGCGACCAGATCCTGAAGCGGCGAGCCGGTGTCGACCAGCGTCCTGAACATCGAGTGCAGACGCGCCATCAGAAAGGATGCGGCCACTCCCTTCCCCGAAACGTCACCGAGGATGAAAAAGAGCGGTCCCGAATCGCCACCGGGCACCCAGAAGTCACAATAGTCGCCGCTTACGGGGCCGGCAGGGATGTAGCGATAGTGCACCCGCCACCCGGAGGCCGTCAGGTCCTGCTTCGGGAGCAACGCCCGCTGCGTCTTCGAGGCTAGATCGAGATCGCGCTGCAGCGCTTCCTGCTGTTCGGACGTGAGGTGGCACAGACAGTATTCGAGCAGCGGCGCGTCGAGCAGAGCCTGCTCGTCAACCGTCTCCCGGCAGGCGAGGCAGGACCCGAACGACCCCGCCTCGAGACGGTGGAGAGCCTCGTCGACGCTCCGGATTAACCCGACCAGGTCGTCCGCGGAGTCGACTCTCGAGGCTGCTGTCTCCAGGCGGCTCCTGCGGTCGATGAGCTGCTCGCGCAACTCCGAGATATCCGCCACGGACCCCCCTCCGAGGCTGTCCGCGCATAGTGCGGCCCGACAAAATCCGCGGACAGGTTTAGTGTTTCAGCGCGCGCGCGACGGCCGTGATGTGCTCGGGGCTCGTAGCGCAGCAGCCGCCGATCACCTGAGCGCCATCCCCCTTCCACCGACGTGCGAATTCGGCGTACCGCTCGGGCGTGTAATCGCGCTCCTCGATGTTGAAGTACGGCTCGTCGGCCGACTTGCCGAAGTTCGGATTCTCATCGTATCCGAGGTGGGCGTAGGCGCCGATCGGGCCGTCGTACGCCTTCCTCAAGAGAGGCAGCGCGGCCGTGATCCCCTCCGGGTAGCTGCACATCAGGAAGATCCCGTCGACCGGGCGCCCTTTCAGCGCTGCCGCGAGCTCGGTCATCGTCTCGCCACCCAGCATGTTGCCGTTTTTCTGCAGCATACAGACGCCGAGAAAGACCGGCAGGCCGGCGGTGGCACAGGCTTCGACAGTGGTCACGCAGTCCGCGAGCGGGTTCTCAATGACTGAATCTCCGCCGACGTACTCGGGCAGCATGAAATCGACGCCGGCCGCCGCCAGCACGCGCGCCTGCTCCTCGAACTGGCGGCGCAGATCCCCGCTGTATGGCGGCGCGATCCCACCCGCCACGTAGGCGTTCGGATTGACCGCATCGCGCGCCTCCACGGCCAGCTCGCCGCCCCGTCGCGTGTACTCCTCCCAGCGACCCTCTTCTCCGATCAGTGAAAGCATGTCGCGGCTGGTGTAGAAATTATTGCTTGTGATGATCTCGGCGCCGGCGCGCAGGTAGTCCTCATGGACGTGGCGCACGACATCCGGCGCGTCGAGATTGGCGGCCGCCGACCAGACACCGAGCTTGCCCGGCACCGAGCCCCGCTGGACGTCGACCCCGCGACGCTGCAGCTC
>JAZGDH010000238.1:0-2636 GCA_036477555.1 Acidobacteriota bacterium | reverse complement strand
CGGAGGTCCAGGCGAAGTATCGGGCCAGAGCTTTTCCCAGCCGCGCGCTCAATTCGTGCGTGGCGCCGATGTCGGGAAGAAAGCCGATGCGCGACTCGGGCATGGCGAAGCGGGAACGATCGGTCGCGACGATGTATCCGCCCAAGGCGAGTCCCAACCCGCCCCCCATGGCGATGCCGTCGGCGATCGTCACCAGCGGCACCGGCAGGCGCGCCAGGCGCAGATCGAGAGCGTATTCCCGGATCAGATAGTGATCCGCCTCCTCGGGGGCGCCGGCCTCGATCGACAGGAGGAGATCCTTGACGTCGGCGCCGGCCGCGAGATGCTCCCCCTCGCCGCGCAGAACAACGAGCCGCACCGAGCCGTCCGCCTCGATCCGATCGAGCCCGGTGTGAAGCGCTTCGATCATCTCAATCGTGATCGCATTGCGAGCCGCCGGACGCCGGAGCGTCAGGGTCGCAACACCGCGCTCAATGGGGCAGTCGACCTCGCCCGCCATCCGCGAGCCACGACCTGCGGCCTTCGTCGCGTGTGCTGAGACATCCCGGCCAACGGGTGGCTTCACCGGTTTTCCAATCCCCTGCCGTCGCTTTTCATCCACGTTTTCGAGCACTCACGTCTCCATGAACATCACTGCGAATTCCATCTCGTCACCCTGCCGCCAATTCGGTCCCGCCTGATTGCGGGATGCACGATCGCCCGGCAGAGACACGTCGGCCCCCGCGTTCGGCCCATATCCGGGATCGCTCGGGGCTTTACCCCGTTAGTGACGCCTTCGATTTTTTGTGAGAGGGATCGGAGATCTCAGGCGTTCCCGGGCTGGGCTACGCTACGTAACGTACCGTAAGCTGTTTGAGCCGGAACGACTGCATGATGCAACTCTCCGCGCTGTCTGACCCTTTAAATACAACGCCTTGTGCAGGTTGTCAACGACGATCTCCTCAATCGAGGGGATATTTCCGCCGTTCTTCCATTCTGTGAAACAGATGGGGTCGGGGGAGGGGTGTTCAATGATGCAATCGGCCGGCCCGTGCCGATACGGTTGGCCGCACGAATGATCCGGGAATCCCAGACTAGGAAGACGCGTTGCGGGCGATCTCTCCGGCCTCGCCGTGGCGGGCCGCGAAGACGGCGGCGGTCATCAGGCCGACGATGACACCGAACGTGAGGATGCCGATCACCTGCAGCCAGCCACCGATGTCGGCGGGATTCGAGAGATTGGCGAGGGCGGCCTCGAGATCGAATCCGACCATCGCATCCGAACGCATCGCGCCGAGCGCGCCGAGGGAAGCGACGCAGACGGTCGCGAAGATACTGCCGGCGATGCCGCCCACCACGCCGCGCGCCGAAAGCTGCCGGGGCGCGAGACGGCGGCGGTCCTTCACCTCTTCGACGGTGAACTGCGGATCCCGCGTGCCGAGCGGAGCGAAGCGCTGCAGCAGGAGCAATCCGGGGATGCCGGCGATGAACGTCCCCCAGAAGAACGCTTCCCAGCCGAGGGCGTCGACGGTGAAGCCGCTGATCGGCCCCGAGATGATTCGGGGCAGCGCGAAGAGGCTGGAGAAGAGCGCGTACTGCGTGGCTGAGAATCGTTTCTGCGTCATCCGCAGCAGCAATACCATGAACGCCCCGGTCCCCAGACCCTTGGCGGCGTTCTCGAACCCCATGGCGCCGTACATCAGCAGACGGTCGGTTTCGGATCGGGCCAGCAGGATGTAGCCGATGTTGGAAAAGATCTGCAAGAACCCGAACAGCCACAGCGAGTGCCCGAGCCCCATCGTCGTCGTCAGCACGCCGCCGAGAAGGACGCCGGCCATCATCGCGACCAGGCCGATCGTCGCCAGCCCGACGCCCCGATCGGCGGCCGAGTACCCCATGTCGACGAGGAACGGCCGCAGCAGCGCTTCGGCCAGGTTGTCGGCGAACTTGTAGAAGAAGACGAATGCGAGGATCTCGAGCGCGCGGTGCCGGCCGAGGAATCCGAGAAACGGATTCCACACCGCTTCCTTCATGCTCTTCGGCGCCAGCGCTGCGCCGTTCGATTCGGGCGCCTTCCAGGTGACGAGCAGCATCGGGATGTAGCAGGCGGCCAGAAGCCCGATCACGAGCGGCCACGAGTAGACGCTGGCGAGCGTGATGGCGCTCGCTCCGGCAAGGTACATGGCGGCCCGGTAGGTAAACGTTTTCAAGCCGACCGCGATCCCCTGCTCCTCCTTCCGCAGGACGTCGACCGTGTAGGCGTCGTAGGCGATGTCCTGGCTCGCCGATGCGAATGCGATGGCGAAGGCGAGCGCAATCAGGACCCAGGGGGTGTCGGGGTTGTCCCCGAGTCCCGCGAGGCTGAGCGTCAGCCCGAGCAGTGCGATCTGCGCCAGCGCGATCCATCCACGGCGGCGGCCCAGCCAGGGGAGCCGGTAGCGATCCATCAGCGGCGACCAGAGCAGCTTGAACGACCAGGGGGCGTGGGCCAGCGTGATCAGCCCGACGATCCGGATGTCGACGCCGGAACTGCGCATCCAGTCCGGGATCGCGATCCAAACGAGGCCGAGC
This sequence comes from Acidobacteriota bacterium, assembly GCA_036477555.1. Lineage (GTDB taxonomy): Bacteria > Acidobacteriota > Polarisedimenticolia > Gp22-AA2 > Gp22-AA2 > JAPUIN01. Next base: position 86 of record JAZGDH010000238.1, on the reverse strand, counting down.
GGCAGGCCGGAGGCGAACGACAGCAGCGCCACCGACGCCGTCCGCCACGACCTCATCGCCAGCCAGAGACTCTTCAAGGGGCCGGG
>JAZGDH010000237.1:0-2180 GCA_036477555.1 Acidobacteriota bacterium | reverse complement strand
GAAAAATTCATCGATGTGCAGCGCGGCGAGTTCCGCCGCCTCGGCGTGTTCGGTGAATGGCAGGCTCCCTACCGGACGCTCGATCCCCTTTATGAAGGGACGATTATCGAACAAATCGGTCGCTTCGTTGCCAACGGGAATATCTATCGGGACAAACGGTCGGTTCATTGGTGCCCCCGGTGCGCCACGGCACTCGCGGAGGCCGAGGTCGAGTACGAGGAGCACGTCTCGCCCTCGATCTATGTCCGCTTCCCGTGGGAGGGGGGCGCCCTCGAGAAGAAGGTGCCCGCCGTCCGAGGTCGTAAGGTGTCGATCCTGATCTGGACGACGACACCCTGGACGCTGCCGGCAAACCTCGCGGTCGCCTTTCATCCTGATTTCAAATATCAGCTGATCGACGTCGGCGACGAGGTTCTGGTCCTGGTCGCCGAGCGCGCCCCCGAGGTGCTGGCGCTCAAAGGGCTCAAGCCGGACAAGATTCTCGCCACCCTCAATGGACGGGAGATCGTGGAGCTCGGCGAGGCGCTCTCCCCCTATCCATTCGCCGCCGAGGGTCGCTCGCGACTGGTGCTCGGTGATTACGTGACGCGCGAGACGGGCACCGGTGCCGTGCACACCGCCCCGGGACACGGGATGGACGACTACCTGACCGGCCGCCGGTACGGGCTGGCGATTTTTTCGCCGGTCGACGAGCGCGGCCGATTCGTCGACGCCATCACGCCGTTCGCCGGACGCCCCGTCCACGACGCCAACGAGGCGATCATCGAGGACCTGCGCGATCGCGGCGTCCTCTTCCACATGGAGACGATCACGCACAGCTATCCGCACTGCTGGCGCTGCAAGAAACCGATCCTGTTTCGCGCCACCGAGCAATGGTGGATCGCCCTCGACCACAACGATCTGCGCAAACGCTGTCTCGATGCAATCGGAGAGGTCGACTGGATCCCCGCCGCCGGCTCGGCCCGCATCGGCAACATGCTCGAGACGCGCCCCGACTGGTGTATATCCCGCCAGCGTGTCTGGGGGGTTCCGCTCCCCTTCCCATTCTGCACCGCCTGCGAGAAGCCCCTCGTCGACACGAAGTTCATCGACCGCGTGTCGGCCCTGTTCCGCGAGCGCGGGAGCGATGCATGGTTCGACGCCGAAGCCTTCAAGACCGTCGCCGCGGGCGCCGCCTGCGCGGAATGTGGTGGGAGTGACCTGGCGCCACGCAACGAGATCGTCGACGTCTGGTTCGAGTCGGGAGTCTCCTACCTGGCGGTGATGGCGGCGCAGAAGAACAGCCCCTGGCCGAGCGACCTGTACCTCGAGGGGAGCGATCAGCATCGCGGCTGGTTCCATTCGTCGCTGCTCATCGCGGTGAACGACCGCGGCGAAGCGCCATACCGCAGTGTGTTGACCCACGGCTTCACGCTGGACGGATCCGGACGCAAAATGTCCAAATCGATCGGCAACGTCATCGCACCGCAGGAAGTGATCAAACAGCACGGGGCGGACGTCCTGCGCCTGTGGGTGGCGACGGTCGATTTCCTCGAAGACATGCGACTGTCGCAGGAAATCCTGGCGCGCAACGCCGATGCCTACCGCAAAATCCGCAACACGTGCCGGTTTCTGCTCGGCAACCTCTATGATTTCGATGCGCCGCGCCACGTCGTCGCGACGAAGGATCTTCACGAAATCGACCGGTGGGTTCTGCTCCAGCTCAACGACCTCATCGAGCGGGTCCGAAAGTCATATGAACGCTACGAGTTCCATCTCGTCACGCAGGCGCTCCATCGTTTCAGCACCGTCACGCTGAGCTCGCTCTATCTCGATATCCTCAAGGATCGCCTCTACACCAGTCCTGCCGACGCCCCGGAGCGTCGTTCGGCGCAAACCGCCATGAGCCGGATCCTGGATGCCCTGACTCGGTTGATGGCCCCTGTCCTCTGTTTCACGGCCGAGGAAATCTGGCAGGCGATGCGCGGGAGGAAGCCGGGAGAAGCGATCGATGATTCCATCCATGTGGCGGAGTTTCCGGAACGGGTCGATATCCCCGAGGATCCCGATCTTCTGCGACGCTGGGAGCAGCTCCTCGCGGTGCGTGAAGAGGTTCTCAAGGCTCTCGAGATCGTCCGCTCGGCCGGTGAAATCGGCAACTCTCTCGAAGCGCAGATCACCCTGCAGTCATCACCGGAGAT
>JAZGDH010000236.1:0-5026 GCA_036477555.1 Acidobacteriota bacterium | reverse complement strand
ATCCATCCGGTCCGGTCAGTGCATCCTTCAGTGGATTGAACGTGAGTCGTCCGGCGAGGCCGTAGGCCATCACGATCTCCGGGCTGCCGATGAAGGCCATCGTCTCGGGGTTGGCATCGTTGCGTCCTGGGAAGTTGCGGTTGAACGACGTCATGATCGAGTTGCGCTCCCCCTTCTTGACCTCGTCACGCCGCCACTGTCCGATGCAGGGCCCGCAGGCGTTCGCCAGCACCGAGGCTCCGACCTTCTCGAGGTCCGACATCTGCCCGTCGCGCCGGATCGTCTCGTAAATCTGATCGCTCCCCGGGGTGACCAGGAGCGGCACCGCCATCCGTGCTCCGTGCTCGCTGGCCTGGCGGGCGACATCGGCGGCACGTGAAATGTCCTCGTACGACGAGTTGGTGCACGATCCGATCAGCGCCACCGAGATCCGCTCCGGATAGTCGTGCTCGGCCACCGCCTCCCTCATCGCCGACACGGGGCGGGCGAGGTCCGGCGTGTGCGGCCCGACGACGTGGGGTTCGAGCTTCGACAGATCGATCTCGACCACCTTCTCGTAGAAGCGATCCGGCGCCGTCTCGACCTCCGCATCGGCGGCGAGCAGATCGGCATGCCGGCGCGCCAGATCGGCCAGCGTCTCGCGATCCGTCGCACGCAGGTAAGCCTCCATGCGATCGTCGAACGGGAAGATCGAGGTGGTCGCGCCGAGCTCGGCCCCCATGTTGGCGATCGTCCCCTTCCCGGTGCAGGAGATGCTGCTGACGCCGGGACCGAAGTACTCGATGATCCGGTTGGTTCCTCCGTTGACGGTCAGGATCCCGAGCAGTTTCAGGATCACATCTTTCGGAGCCGTCCACCCGGTGAGGGATCCGATCAGGCGCACGCCGACCACCGTCGGATTCAGCACCTCCCACGGAAAACCGGCCATGACGTCAACGGCGTCCGCCCCACCGACACCGATGGCCGCCATGCCGAGCCCTCCGGCGTTCGGCGTGTGCGAGTCGGTGCCGATCATCAGCCCGCCAGGGTAGGCGTAATGCTCCAGGACGATCTGATGGATGATGCCTGCTCCCGGCTTCCAGAAACCTATTCCATAGCGGGAGGACGCGCTCTTGAGAAACTCGTACACCTCGCGGTTCTCCTCGAGCGCCACACGCATGTCCGCCTCGGCGCCCGCGCGCGCCTGAATCAGGTGATCGCAGTGGATGGTGGTCGGGACGGCGACCCGATCCCGTCCCGCCTGCATGAACTGAAGCACCGCCATCTGTGCGGTCGCGTCCTGCATGGCGACCCGATCGGGCCGCAGCAGGATATAACTCTTACCGGCCGTCAGGTCGACGGAGTCCGGATCGTCGAGGTGCCCGTACAGAATCTTCTCCGCCAGGGTCAGCGGCCTGCCGAGCCTGGATCGCACGATCCCGAGGCGGCGATTCATCGCTTCGTAGACGGAGCGAACATATTCGGGGGTGCTGTCAATCGGATGTGAGGCGCTCATCGGCCCTCCGGGGCGCTCAGTATAACGGAATCGACGCGAACCCGCCCCCGGGCCGCGGCTCGTCGCATGCTCAGAACAGCTTTCCCTGCGCCGGGCCGCCGAGCGCGGAGTCAAAATCGATCCCCAGGTGCGGCAGCACCTGCTCTGCGATCGGCCGAACCTGCTTTTCGACATAGTGCGCGTAGTCGATCGGACTGCGCCGGATCGCGATCGGCTCCGGACCCCCGGTCGTGATGACGTATTCGATCACCCCGCGGACGCGCCCGCCCAGCAGGCGCGCCGCCTTGACATGCGGAGGTGTCGTGGCGGTGTATTCCGAGACGTCCTTGCGAAGCGCCTTGCGGTAAACGAGGTGATCGTCGTGCCGCCCCTCCTTCAACTCGCTGACGAAATCGCGCACGTAGGCCGATACGGTCTCCGCCGTCGTTCCCCGGAAGAGCCGCTCGAACAGACCGCGCTGGAAGATCTTGCTCATTTCGGTCCAGTCGCGCCGCACCATCTCCATGCCGACGAACTTCAACTCGTCGTCGCCCGATCCACCTCCGTCGACGAGACCGGCGTACCGTTTGCGCGCCCCGGCCCCTCCGCCGCGCAGTGCCGGCAGCAACAGCTTGATGTACAGCGTCTCGAACTCGAGTTCCAGATGGCTCTCGACCCTCCACTCGGATCGAATCTTCGCCGCCAGCTCCTCGTTGATCCTGCGGCAGAGGTCGGCGCCGAGCTGCCGGGCCTCCGACCTTTCCCCCTCGCCCGCCACGAGCCTGTCCGAGAGCACGAAGAGGGAGTCGGTGTCTCCGTACAGCACCCGATACCCGATCGATTCCATCCGATCGCGCGCCCAGCGCAGAATCCACTGTCCGAAGTGCGTGATGGCGTTCGCCACCGGCCCCGAGTGAAAACGGCAGGCGGGAGTCGCGAGGACACCGTAGAAGGAGTTCATCAGAATCTTCAGCGCATGCGACGCGATCGGGTCCCCCGCCCGCTTCGCCGCCTCCCGCCGTGGAATCAACTCGCGCAGCAACTCCGGGAGGATGCCGGGCTCGCGTGGGAAAAGAGCGCCGTTCGGGGCCCGGATCGGGTCCCTCCCGCCGCCTGCGGCCGACGCCGCAAGATGGCCAAGCGGATCGATGTTGAACGTCCGGATCAGGCTCGGGTAGAGGCTCTTGAAGTCGAAGACCATCACGCAGTCGTACAGGCCGGGGGCCGGCTCCAGGACGGCGCCCCCCGCCGTCGGTTCGGAGTCGGCGCCGCGCGAGGTCACCGACGGTGCGACGCGGCCTCGCCGCCGCAGTTCGTGCAGGTAGAGGAAATCGAACGAGGCGATGCTGCCGCCGACCCGGTCCGGCGGCATGCCGGTCAGAAGGCTGCGCTCGACGACCAGCTCGATCAGTCGCGCCTTTGCCAGGATGCGCAGCACCAGGTGCGCGTCGGCACGGTTGTATTCGACGAAGCGCGGGAGATCCTCCCGATACGCATGCTCGATCGCCTCGGCCCGCCCGCGCTCCGGTCCCGTGCCCGCGTCCAGGGCGACCTTTCCCTCACCCAGCAGCTCACGGGCCGCCGTGTTCAGCCGGTAATCCTCCAGCTTGACGAACGCCCCCTTGAGGAGCGCGATGCCATCGAGCACGACGCGGCCCGCGATCTCGGCCCGCGACCGTCCCCAGAACGAGCCGTCCTGGATCACCCGCACGGCACCGGGCAGCCGTCCCACCTCGAACGGCACGCCGAGGCGGCGCGCGGCCGCAGCGAGAACCGCCAGGTCGAAGTCGATCACGTTCCATCCGGTCAGAATGTCGAAGTCGACCTGTCGTAATCGCTCGAAGACGGCACGAAGCAGCCGCCGCTCGTCGCCCCAGGCCCGCGCCCGCTCGCGCAGCGGCGAATCCTTCAGCGCCTCACGAACCCGCGCCTCATCGGCCGCCAGGTGCACCTCGTCAATCCCGGCTCCCGCCAGGGCGACCGCATAGACCGACCTTCCCTTCGGATCGGTCTCGATGTCGATCGATACGGTCCGGAGATCGGACGGCGCCGGCCTCCAGTCGCCGGGCCGCAGGGTCACGTTTTCGAACAGACGCGACACGGTGGCGCCCGGTCTCTTTGTATCGGACGCCGCACCCGGCACGCCATCCCCCTCGATGAGAATTGATCCCCTAAGACCACGGTCGATCAGATAGCGGGTCGCGTAGCGGATGTCGGCCTCGAACGTCGGAGCGCCCTGCCGGTGCAGGGCATCGCGCAGGGGGACGGTGTCGGGAGGGGTCGGCACCTCGACCCGAACGACCGGCTCGCCCGTCATCGAGAGGAGATCGACCGGCACCATGCGCGCGCCCTTCGCCTCCACCATCCCGGCTCGTTGCCCCGGCTCGACCTGCCCCCCCTGCGTGCTGCCGAGCCGCTCTCGATCCGCGGCGCGGATGAAGAAGTAAGGGTGCGGGCGGGAGTCGCGGATCTGGAACGATTCGCCCGTCTCGAGACGCCCGAACAGCTGCACAACCGCCCGACCCTCCTCGATCCGGTAGGTGGGGTGAAGGATGAATCCCCGAACCGCCATCGTGACTCCCGTATTCGGCGGATCCTCCGCCGCGCTCCATCATAACGCCACCCCGGAGTCGCAACGGGGCCATGGCGTGTTGTTGTAGGCGGCCATTCGAACGGTTAGACTACGAACCTGCCGGGTGTTGCGTCGCCAATCCCGGCTGCGCCGAGGCGGAGACCGTATGCACAATCCCGATGTTCCGGAGACTCTCGACGGATGGAGCGCCCTGCACCAGATGTTCCGGGTGCGGTGGGACCTCCTCCGATCGCAGCCGGCGGCCCGGCGGCAGGAGATCGCCGACGAGGCCTCGGCGCTCCTCGCGCCGCTCGAGGGACGCGTGGAGGGCCCGAGCGCGCTCGTGCAGATGCTGGGGCACAAGAGCGATCTGATGCTGATTCACTTCCGGAAGAGGTTCGAGGATCTGGGCCGGATCGAGCTGCAGGTTGCCGGCCTGAACCTGTTCGACTTCCTCGAGCCGACCACCAGCTACGTTTCGATCGTCGAGCTCGGGCTGTACGCGATGACCGACAAGATCCATGCGGAGCTGCGCGGGCGCGGACTGGAGACCGGGAGCGAACCGTTCGAGAAGGCGTTCGACGAGGAGATGGAGCGCCAGCGGGAGAGGGTGATCGGCCGCCTGTTCACCGAGATCCCGCGCCGCCGTCACGTCTGTTTTTATCCGATGAACAAGCGGCGCGGCGAGCTCAAGAACTGGTACACGGTCAGCTTCGAGAAACGCGCCGCCATGATGCGCGAGCACGGATTCATCGGCCGCGGTTATGCAGGCCGCGTGACCCAGATCATCTCCGGCTCGATCGGCCTGGACGACTGGGAATGGGGCGTCGACCTGTTCGCCGACGATCCGAATGTATTCAAGAAGCTGATCTACGAGATGCGCTTCGACGAGGCGAGCGCCGAATACGCCGAGTTCGGACCGTTCTACGTCGGCATGCAGTTCCCGGCCGGCGACCTGCCTCGCCTGCTGTCAGGCAAAT
>JAZGDH010000235.1:0-3739 GCA_036477555.1 Acidobacteriota bacterium | reverse complement strand
CTGCACAGCACGGATGGCTGCGGCGATGAGATGGTGCGATTAGGCTAGGTTGAGTTGGGAATTACTGGACGCCCGACAAGCAAACGAAGCGGGGAGCCTCGTGGACCACCCTACGACCTGTAATTTCCCAGTGATGACTTCTGGCGATCTCCTAGTGATGGATCCTCGGCCAGTCTGCGGCTAATGTAGAGGCGAGTCACTGACCTGTCAAGCGCAAAACACAAAATATGGGGGCATGACAGAAATTTTCAACAAGATGCAGATGGGACGGTGTTGGGACCAAGTTTCCAGATTGCTCCCGGTTGGTTTCGGTTGGATCCTGTTGCATCCAGTTGAGCAAACAGAGGTTGTGGGACTGTGTTGGGACGGTGTTTTTTTAGGTACTTTCCCTTTATTCGCAACGGTTTAGCAGCAACAAAACGGGTCAGCAATCATATGGGCTCCCGGGCCACGGCCGATCCGGCGTTGATGGAGACGATCCTCGGGCTGTTGCGTCGACGCGGACTCTATTTCCTCGACAGCCGGACGACCCCCGACACAGTGGTCTTCCAAATCGCACGAAAAATGGGAGTTCCGGCCCTCCAGAGGTCCATCTTTCTGGACGGCAGGCGGGACGAGTCCTATATTGAAAATCAGTTCCAGAACCTTCTTCGGGAGGCGCGCGTGAAGGGCTCGGCCGTGGCGATCGGCCATCCGTATCCGGCCACGATCGCGGTTCTCAAGCGATCCGCAGCGCTCCTCCGGGAAGCAGGCGTTCGCCTCGTTCCGGCTTCGGAACTGGCTGGAGTCGGGGAGGGGGGCTCGAACTGATGCCCTTGCCGAAGACGATCGGGCGGTACGAGATCCTCGAAGAGATCGGGCGGGGATCGATGGGCGTGGTGTACAAAGCCCGCGATCCGCGAATCGGCCGTGTCGTGGCGTTGAAGACGATCTCCTTCGCATTCCCGCTCGGCGCCGAGGAAGAGAAGGAATTCCTCACGCGTTTTTTTCACGAGGCGCAGATCGCAGGCCGCCTCAATCATCCCAACATCGTCACCATCTACGATGTAAGCGAGAGCGGAACGGAGAGCGACGCCTATATCACGATGGAGATCGTCAGCGGCACGAATCTTCATGAGCTGATCGTCGGCGGCGGCCGCCTGCCGCTGTCTCAGGTGGCGGATGTCGTGGCGCAGCTGGCGGGCGCTCTCGACTACGCACACGAAAACGGTGTCGTTCACCGGGACATCAAGCCGGCGAACATTCTATTGACAGAAGCAGGACAGGCGAAGGTTCTCGATTTCGGGATTGCGCGATTTGAGACCGGCGGCCTGACGCGGCCCGGTCGATTTTTCGGCACCCCCAACTACATGGCGCCGGAGCAGGTCACGGGGGTGGACGTCGACGGCCGCGCCGATCAGTTCTCTCTCGGCGTCATCCTGTACCAGCTCCTGACCGGTGAAAAGCCGTTCAATGGCGACACGGTGACGGCGATTTCCTATCAGGTCGTCAACGTCGATCCACCCCCTCCCTCAAAACTGAATCCGTCTCTGACCCCATCGTTCGATCGCATCCTCAGAAAAGCCCTTTCCAAAAGCTCGACGGATCGCTACCCGCGCTGTCTGGACATGGCCGAGGATATCAAGGCAGCGGTGGCCGAGTGGAAGCAGGCGCGGGACGGTTCGGTGCCGAGGACGCTCGTCTCAGCCAGCGACGCGGCGGGGCCGAACGTATCCCAGGAGGGGAGCGTGCGGGGCATCACCTTTCTCGCTCCCAGATGGTCGAGGCTGCTGCTTCCCAGTGGATCACCGCAGCGCCTCGGCTGGGCGGTCTTTCTCGCCTGCCTGGTGCTGCTCGCGGCATCACCTTATTTCTTCTACGACACGCCTTCGGACGACATGCCTCCCGTCGCGGCAATCCGCGCCCCCGTGCGCATCCGACTTGGTGGCAAGAGCGAGGCCAACCCTGCCGCCACCTCGCGGCTGAAGTTGATCCTGAAACATCGTCTGGAATCGGGTCGCGTGATGATTCGGATCGACGGCGAAGTCGTGGTCAACGAGAAATTCAGGCAGAGGAACGGCAAGAAGGAGTGGACGAAGTCGGTGCGCGTTTCTCCCGGTGAGCATCGTGTCGAGGTGCGGTTGATCAGCGCCAAAGAGAACTTCGATGACATCAATGGCGTCCAGGTTCGATTTCAGAAGGATGAGACGACGGAGCTGAAAGTATCGCGCGGGCGATTCTCCGGCCGTCTGAAAATCGGTGTCGACGAGGAAGAGCAGGGATGAGAGTGCAGCCTCCGGCTCGCTCGTTCCTCCTTCTCATCCTTCTGGGGGTGGCTGCCGCCATTCCTGCGAGGGCGGGCGCGCAGGTCGACGTCGCCTCTCTGGGCCGCCGGGCGCAGGCCTATCACCTGTACTCCCTCGCGCAGCAGGCTCTCCTGGGACGAGACTACTCGATGGCGCTCCAGTTGATGGAACGAGCCGCCGAGCGGGATCCCCGCGCGCCGCTTCTGCTGGAATTGGCCGAACTGCAGTATGTACTGAACGATCTGGAGGGGGCCGGCGCACTTGCCGGGAAGGTTTCCGAGGCGGATCCCGATCTGCCCGGGCTGCACCGTTTGCTTGGTGACATTCACGCGACGCTGGCCCGCAAGGGACGTGCACCCGATACCAACACGCTTGAGGCGATCAGTCATTACCGTAAAGCGCTGCAGGCCGATCCGACCGATATCGAAGCCTGCCGCGACCTCGCGGGGATCTATTACGAGCAGGCGCTCTTCAAAGATGCGGCCAGCCTGCTGCAGTCTTTTTCGAGCCGCCGCGCTCTCGATCCGATGATGTCACTCCTTCTCGGAAAAGTTTACGCGCGCACCGGTCAACACCAAGAAGCGGAGGAGATCCTCACCCGTATCGTGGCCCGCTACCCTCAGAATCTGGAGGTGGCCGATACTCTGGCGCGGCTGCTCGAGTACCAGGAGAGGACCGACGAAGCGATCGAGATCTACAGGATGGTGCGCGAGACGTCGGCGCCCAGCGCCTACCTGCAGCGTCGACTCGGGGGGCTGCACGTCCAGGAGGAAGAATATCGGGCTGCAATCGGGGAGCTCGAGATCGGTGTGCGCCTCGATCCACGCGACAGACGCGGCCTCCTGCTCCTCGCCCGGGCGTATGACGGAGCGGGCCGGTTCGAAGAGGCTCTGCGATCGTTCGAGGGTGTCCTGGCCATAGACGCCGATAATCTCGAGGCGCGACTTCGGAAGGCTCACCTGCTCCAGCGCGAGGGGAGGCTCGACGATGCGCGGGAGGATCTCGGAACACTGATTGCCCGCGCCGGCGCCGACTCGCGGTTGACCGAGCATGAGACCCGAATCGTCTCGCTGGCGCACTCGCAGATAGGGCTGATCGATCTCGAAGAACGGGACTACGCCGCGGCCGCACGCGCTTTCCGACGTGCACTCGATGTATCGCCCGAGCCGGGACCGGAACTGTTCCTGCTCCTCGGGCGATCGACGCTTGAGGAGGGGAGGCCGGATGAGGCGCACGGGGTGATTCAGGAGGCCGCTCGGCGCTATCCCTCCAATCTGGAGCTTCAGATCCTCGAGGGTGAGCTGCTCTACGCTCTGGGCAATGTCGCTCGCGCGCAGCAGTTCTACGCCAGCCTCCTCCAGGACCATGGCGCCTCCCCGGAAACCTACGTCAAGATTTCCGAGGCGCTCCTGCGCCGGGAACGCTTCGAAGATGCCGAGGTGTTTCTCGAGGAG
>JAZGDH010000234.1:0-5717 GCA_036477555.1 Acidobacteriota bacterium | reverse complement strand
GACACTAGATTGGGCGAGGACCGTTCCGGGGCCCGCTAACCAAATCGTGATCGCGCGTTCATCACCGGTCCACGTGCGGGGAGACACGCGGCGATGCCGAGGCGCAAGACGACCGACAGAACCGTCGTTCGTAAGAGAATCAAGGTCCCGACCAGTAAGCTGAAGAAGAGCCACGCCTCCCTCATCATCCTCAAGGGGAGCGACATCGGCCGCGACTTCCGCCTGCGGCGCAAGGTGATGACCCTCGGGCGCGGGGTCGATACTCACATCCGGATTTTCGACGACATGGCGTCGCGCGAGCATGCCAGGATCGAGTGGCGCTTCGACAAGCGCCGGGGCGTGGCCGTTTTCCACCTCATCGACCTCGGCAGCACCAACCGCACCTTCGTCAACTCCCACGAGATCGATTCCGTTGAGCTGCGGGACGGGGATCGCATCCAGATCGGCAACTCGGTCCTCAAATTCGTCCTGCTCGACGACGTCGAGGCGAAGTTCCACGAGGAGATCCGGCATCGGATCATCTATGATCAGCTCACCGGATTGCTGACCAAGGATTCGCTGTATATGGCGCTCGAGATGGAGCTCAAGCGCTGCAAGCGTTACGACAACCCGATCGCGGTCATGATGATGGACCTCGACAAATTCAAGTCAGTCAACGATCGATACGGCCACCAGACCGGCAGCTTCGTCATCGGCGAAGTGGGAAAGCTGATCCGCCAGTCGATCCGCTCGGAGGATGTCTCCGGGCGGTACGGCGGCGAGGAGTTCATCTCCTACCTGCCGGAATCGAACGCCGGGAGCGCCCTGCAGGCCGCCGAGCGGATTCGGACCGCCATCGAGGGCCACGAGTTCCGCCGCGATGACCTGGCGCTCTCGGTGACGATCAGCATCGGCATCGCCATGTGCCCGGCGCATGGAGAAGAGATCGATTCACTGGTCGCCGAGGCGGACCGGGCCCTTTATGAAGCGAAGGGAACGGGACGGAACCGGGTCTGTCTCTGTTCGATGGATGAAAGACGTTCGGCGGCCGGCGGCCGCCGCGGCGGGTGATTCAGGAGCCGGTCCGGACCCGGCCGCCCCGGGGGCTCGTTGCCACTCCGCTTAGTTCCTCGATCTCACGATCCTGCAGCAGCCGATCACTCTTCTTAGCCGCGTCGAGAATCCGGGTGACCAGTTCCTCGACCGGTTCGATACCACGCCGCTCCAGCCAGAAGATGACGTTCGCACGGCCCGACATCGGGCCGATCCGAATCCCCTGCTCGAACCCGAAATCGGTGGCCGGCACCCCCGAGTAGACGCGGTCGGCCAGCCAGGTGTCATTCTTCTTCAACGCCTTGATCACGGCGGCGGCGTGCACGCCGGTCCCGGTCTCGAAGGCATCGCTGCCGACGACCGGGTAATTGTGCGGGATCGGCACCCCGCATCCCTCCGCAATCGCGCCGCAATATTCGGCGAGCCCGGTGAGGTCCCGATCAATCCAGCCGAGCAGCTGCAGGTTGACGAGCAGCAGATCCATCGGCGTATTTCCGGCCCGCTCTCCGATGCCCAGGCCGCACCCGTGGACCCGGGAGACGCCGGCGACGATGGCGGCGATTGTGTTCGGAATCGCCAGGCCACGATCGCGGTGACCGTGCCAGTCGATTCCGACGTCGGTTCCCGTCTCCTCGACGACCGATCGCACAAACCGGATCAATTGCGTCACGCCGTGCGGCGTCGCGTGTCCGACCGTGTCGGTGACGCAGATTCGCTTTGCTCCGCACCGGATCGCCGTCTGGTAAAGGCGCCGGATCGTCTCGGGATCGGCCCGTGCCGTGTCCTCCGTCACGTACATCACCGGCAGCCCCTCCTTCACGGCGAAGGTGACGGCCTTCTCTGTGTTCTCGAGCAGGGTATCGATCGTCCAGCCCTCCGTATAGCGCCGGATGGCGGAGGATCCGATGAACAGACAGGCCTCGATCTGTAGTCCGATCTTCGAGGAGATGCGGACGATCGGCTCGATATCGCGAACCATCGTGCGGGCGGCGCAATTGGGCCGGATCTCCAGTCTGGATGCGGCGATCTCCCGGCACAGGGCGGTGACGTCGGCGACCGCCCGCGGCCCTGCCCCGGGAAGACCGACATCGGCGGTATCGATTCCGAGGGCACACATCGACCGGAGGATCCGCTTTTTCTGTTCAATCGGAGGATCGACGACGCTCGGTCCCTGCAGCCCATCGCGCAGAGTCTCGTCATCGAAAGCGATTGGGTATTCCGGCTTCGCTGGAGCGCCGACCTCGTTCCAGTCGTGGATCAGATCGGGCGGCCGCTCGCTGTTGCGCGTCATGAAACAGATAATAGGAGCCCGCCGGGCGTCGTGTCAACAAATCGCGGCGTGCGTCACTCTCCCTTCTGCCTAGACACCAATGAGATCATGAGGAGCAGCCCCGCGGGTGAGGCCCCGAGGCCAGCACCCGCCGGACCGTGCGAGACCCAGGAGCCTATCCGGAGGGGGCAGGCCACGGCGCCTCACTTCCGCGATGCCACCGGTTGCAGAATTGTACCGACCCTGACATGAAATCTCCCTAATAGATCGCCTGAAAGCCTTGCCAATTATGGCTTTCAGCGGGACACCCCTTGCGCCGCCCGCACTCCGGACCTACGTTTTCGAGGACTTGTATGAGGAGGGTCCCATGATCTCGAAGCGTCTGACGGCCGGCCGTTTCCGCCTGTTCCTGTCCGTTTCGGTGGCGCTGATCGCTGCTTTCATGTTTCCGGCTCCCGCGCATGCCATCGGGGATTACATCGGCGTCGAGGCGGCGCCCTGGCTGCAGGACTTCTCCGCCACCGGAGCGATCGGAACGACGACGCCCGGGACCGAGTTCGATTTCGCCAACACCCTCGGCCTCGATGATTCCACCACGGCCTCCTCGGGACGGGTCTGGGTACGGCTGTTCGGCCAGAAGAGCCGGTTCGTCTTCGACTACGCCGACTCGTCGCAGAACGGATCCAGCGTCCTGACCTCGACCCTTGATTTCAACGACATCACCTTCGGCTCCGGCGAGACGATCAACACCGATCTCGACATGACCCTTCTTCAGGCGAAGTACCGCTATTCGTTCGTCAACCTCAAGATTATCGAGGTCGGCGCACACCTTGGCGCGAACCTCGCCCAGGTTAATATGCGGCTCGACGGCTCGGTGACCGGACTCAGCGCCCTCGACGAGGACGTACCCTTCCCGACCGTCGGCGGCACCGTGATCGTCAAGCCGTTCCCCGGTTTCCACATCCGCGCGGAGATCGACGGCGCGGGGGTTTCCGTCTCGGGCAACGAGATCAACATCCTCGACGCCCGGGTGCAGGTCGAGTATTACTTTCTGCACTCGTTCGGGATCTTCGCGGGATATCGCATGTTCGATTTCGAGGTCGACTCCGACGACTTCGGCCGGATCGACTCGAGCTTCGAGGGGGCCTACGCCGGGCTCGGTCTGAAGTTCTGATCGGGCACTCCCGGACCGGTCGCAGCGCGGCTTCCTGAACCAAGTCCGAGGCAGGGCATCGGCCGGGCGATCAGACCACCAGCCGGCGGCGCATCAGGTGGATCCCGAGCAGCACCACCGGGACGACTCCCACAATTAGATAGGCGAGATCGCCCAGCAGGTCGATCGGCAGCCGGCCGAACGACGCCTCACGTATCACCCGCGTCACGTGCGTCAACGGCAGCACCATAGCGAGTGTCTGCGCCCAGCCGGGCAGCACTTCGAGCGGGAAGAACGTCCCCGAAAACAGAAACATCGGCATGACGAGCAGGAAGATCGGGAAGTTAAATGAATCGATCTGCGGCACGATGCCGGTAAAGCACATCGCCATCCCGGCGAAGAACAGTCCGGCTATGAACGAAAACGGCACAATGATGAGGGCATGCGGGAACTGCAGCAGGCCAAAAAAGCTGATCGCCACCATCATCAGGGTGCAACCGATGGTTCCCTTGGTCGCGCCCCACAGAATTTCCCCGACCATGACGTCCTCGATCGACAAGGGGGTGGTGACGATGGCGTCGAAGGTCCGCTGATAATACATCCGGACAAATGTGTTGTAGGTGTTCTCGAAGAACGACTGGAACATCACCTGCGTCGCGAGAAGCCCCGGCGCGATGAACGCCGTGTAGCCGACCATGTCGCCGTTGTATGGAACCTCCCGGACCAGCGCGCCGATCCCCGCCCCGAAGGCGACCAGGTACAGCACCGGTTCGAGCAGCGGGGGGAATAGATTCGTCTTCCAGGTGACGAAGTAGACGTCGCGGTTCCTCTCCCAGACCCGCAGGGATCGGATGCTGATGTTGCGAATCAGATCGATCACTCCCTCAGCTCCCTCCCGGTCAGCTTGAGAAACAGATCCTCGAGCCCCGCCATCCTCACTGTGCAGCGGTCGGCATGGAACCGCTGCGCGATCTCCGCGAAGATCGTGTCGCCATGCTCCGTATAGATGAAGAGCCGATCGGTGTCGGTCTCGAAGCTCCAGCCGCTCGCGCGGGCGTGATCGAGCAATCCGTCGGGATAGCCCCACACCTCCACGACCTCCTTGCCCACCCTGCTCCGCACCAGTTCCGTCGGCGGGCCCTCCACGAGGATCGCCCCCTGATCCATGATCACGAGCCGATCGCAGAGGAACTGCGCTTCATCCATGTAGTGGGTCGTCAGGAGGATCGTCGTCCCCTGCTTGCGCAGGCCCCGGATGCGATCCCAGACCAGGTGGCGTGACTGCGGATCGAGTCCGGTGGTCGGCTCGTCCAGAATCAAGAGGTCGGGCCGGTTAAGCAGGGCCCGCGCGATCACCAGCCTTCGCTTGAGCCCCCCCGACAACAGGCGAATCCGATCGTCCCGCCGATCCCACAGTCCCATGAACTCCAGCAGCTCGCGGGCCCGCTGCGCGGCTTCGCTCCGGGGCATGCCGAAGTAACGGCCGAACACCAGCAGATTCTTCACGACCGAGAAATCGGGATCGAGATTGTCCTCCTGCTGGCAGACACCGATGCGCGCCTTGATACGCCTCGGCTCCGCCAGGACATCCATGCCGAAGACGGACAGCTTCCCCGAGCTCGGCGGCGAGACGCAGGAGATCATCTTCACGGTGGAGGTCTTCCCCGCCCCGTTCGGCCCCAGGACGCCGAAGCATTCCCCCTTCCGGATGGCGAGATCGACGCCCGCGACAGCCGTGAAATCGCCGTAATTTTTCCGTAGTCCCTGCGCCTCGATGACGTTCGACAAAGGCATCCTCGATAAGAAGGGGCCTAAGGTACCATTTCAGGTGAGCGGCGGCACGATCCACTTCTATAATGATGCCCTCCCCCCGGAGCGAACCTGATCACGTGAGGCACCCGCCATCGATTTGAGCGGTTTTTCCCCCACGGTCCGCGACTGGTTCCACCATCGCTTCGGCCGGCCGAGCGCACCGCAGCGCCGCGGCTGGCCGGCGATCCGCGCCGGGCATCACACCCTGATCGCCTCGCCGACCGGCACCGGGAAGACGCTGGCCGCTTTCCTGTGGGCGATTGACACCCTGTTCCGGCCAGTTCCGCGGCGTGATCTGGTGCGTGTGTTGCGGATTTTCGAAGTGCGAGGCGAAGTACGGGGCGGGCGGTTCGTTGGCGGGTTCCCCGGGGAGCAGTTCGCGCTGCCGGCGGCGATCGAACAGCTTCGTGAGGGCCGCCGGCGGGGGGTCGGCGCGCCGCTCAGCGTCGG
>JAZGDH010000233.1:0-2127 GCA_036477555.1 Acidobacteriota bacterium | reverse complement strand
CGCCCGGTAAAGCGGCAGGTGGGAACGCTGGACGACGAGGACGCCGGGAGATCGGGCCGACACCTCGACCACCAGGCCCTCGGTGTCACTCGCAACGAGGCGAGCCTCGCCACCCTCCCCGCGCTCCGCCGGACCCGCTCCCGGCAGGACCGTCATGCGGCGCGGATCGAACTCGGGGCGCTGCAGCGCCGCGACCGCGGCGTTCAGATGGGGCGCGCGGAGGATCTCCCCCGCGAACACCACCGGGGGCGCCGGTTCGCGGACCCGGTAAACGTGCAGAACACCCCCGAACCCTTCATACAAAAGCGGCGGCTCCACCAGAGCCTCTGTATCGCCGGTCAGTGCACGACCCAGCAGCAGGTACTCGACGCCCCAGGCGGCGAGCATCCGTAACAGCCCCTCGTCATCGGACAGCTTCGCCGCATCCTGCGCCGCATGAGACAGGAGCGCATCGAGTCCGTCCGATGAGACGCTCAGGGCATGCCGGATCCCCCGGATCGGCCCCGAAGGCGGATGCAGCTCGACCATGGCCCGCCGGCCCGGCCAGTAGGCGCTCCGATCGGGATAGCGACGCCCGCCGGCGGACGAATCGCGCAGTCCGATCGCTTCCCCCTGCACGATCACCGACCCGCGCGGGATCGATTCGATCACCGGAGGCGGCGTCACGTACGCGCGCACGTCATCCCGCGCAGCCAGCGGCGCGAGGAAGACGAGCTGCACCCCGCAGTGCACGATCAGGAGCACCGCCGTAGCGGCCAGCGGGCGGCGACGGGCGAGGCGCGTGATCCCGGACAGAAGCGCGACGACTCCTATTGACGCGATCGCCAGGATGACCCAGCGGACACGCTCGGCGCGCGCCGCCTCCATCTCCCAGCCTGCCGGCATCACCGAGTGGATTCCGTTCTCGACCGCTCCCTGCGCGATCATCGCCACACCCCCCACGATCGCGAGGATCGCTGCGAGTACGATGAAGGCGGCGGTCAGCGCCCGGGCCTGTCGCCGCTCCCGATTCAACAGCGCTCCTTCGAACCCGATGCCGGCGAGCAGGGCTCCGCCGACGGCGACCGCGAGCCAGAGACGGATCGGATAACGCAACAATCCTCCCGATACCTCGAACAGCCACGCACCCGCCGGATTGAAGCGTCCGAGCGCGAAAAACAGTCCCAGCACCACCGCGCCGATCGCCCAGCGACGGGCAGGGCCGCCGGCGCGGATCGCAGCGATGGCCAGCACCATGGTCAGCAGTCCGGGGTAGAGAGACAGGTAGTACGGGGGGCGATCGGTGAAGAATCGGTGCCCCCAGAATCCTTCCGGGCCGATGCGATCCGGCCGGCCGAACGCGAACGGCAGCAGCCATTCGAAGATCTGTCGGGGATCCCAGCTGGCGAGTGTTCTCGACTCCACCGAGTAGCCGAACTGGCCGCGGAACGAGGTACCGAGGATCTAAAGGAACGCGACGATCTGAGGCGCCGCGATCAGCGTCCCGCAACCGAAGGCGAGCGACAGCCCCAGCAACCTGTGTGGATGCACTCCGTGGCGCACCAGCACCGCGCCGATCGCGAGAACGAACGCGAGCAGCGCGAGGAAGGGGTCGCCGGCCAGGATCAGAAGAGCCCAGACGACGGCGACCAGAGGCCCCGCGCGACGAAGCGATCGAGCACCGCAAAACTCCAGGGAGGCGGCGATCAGAGCCGGCGCCAGCGTCACGGCGCCAATCAGATTGTAGAAGACGAAATTCGACAGGAAGTATCCGCCCGTCGCGTAACAGACGCCGGCCACCCACGCCCCTTCGCGGCTCAGTCCCCACGCCCGGGCCATCCAGAAGAACAGGAACGGGGCCAGAAGGAGATGCAGCCAGAAGTGCGCATTGATTGCCCAGATGACGGGCGCGATCAGATACAGGACGTTGTCGGGATAAAGGGAGACGCTGTTCGGGTTCCCGAGCAGCGGCTGCCCGCCGGCGCGATAGGGATCGATCAGGGGGAGCGAGCCGTCACGCAGGGCCTCTGCGGTAGCGTGTTTCATTTCGAAGTGCGTGTTGATGACGTCAAGATGGTAGAGCGTCTCGGATCCGCCCGCGAGCGGCGCGATCGAGTTGATGAGGAGGAGGACGATCGGCACGACGCA
>JAZGDH010000232.1:0-8300 GCA_036477555.1 Acidobacteriota bacterium | reverse complement strand
TCCAGGTGTACAGCGTCTGCGTCACCCGGCGGGCGGGCGCGTCGACCGACAGCGACTCTGTCGACGCCATCCCCTCCAGGTGGCCGAGCTCCAGCACCGCCCCGAGCGATACCACGAACGCAGCCAGAATGACCCCGCAGCCGACCACCGCCACCAGCCGGCGCGGCAGACGCCTCCCGACCAGCCCGTTCAGGACGAACCCGGCGGCCGGCAGCAGCGGTATCAGCCAGAGAAGATGCAGCATCTTGATCACCCGCTCGGGCGGCGCCCGATCACCAGCGCATGAGGCTCGCGTCGTCGACGTCGGTCGTCCGCCTGCGGCGGAAGAGCGCGATGACGATTGCGAGACCGACCGCGGCCTCGGCCGCGGCCACGGTCATGACAAAAAAGACGAAGACGTGCCCGGACATCGTCTGCCCTTCCTGCGCGAAGGCGACGAAGGTCAGGTTGACGGCGTTGAGCATCAGCTCGATGCACATCAGAATGACGATGACGTTGCGTCGCACCAGGACGCCGATGCACCCGATGGTGAACAGCAGCGCCGCGATAATCAGGAAGAACTCGACGCGCATCGATCGATCCCCTAGTCGAGACGCCGCTTCGCGAGCATCACCGCGCCGACCATGGCGGCAACGAGCAGCACGGAGGCGGCCTCGAAGGCGAAGACGTACTTCGTGAACAGCAGCCAGCCGAGATCCCTGGCGGTGCCGAATCCCTGCTTGAAGGTTTCGGGCTGGAAGAACGGTCGATCGGCGCGATTCTGGATCGCCCAGAACAGAACGCCCGCGAAGACGATCCCGAGGGCGAGCGCGCCCCAGCGCTGCAGCGCGGTGGCGGCCCGCAGTGTTTCTTCGGCCCTCAGATTGAGGAGCATCACGACGAAGACGAACAGCACCATGATGGCGCCGGCGTAAATGATGACTTGAAGGACGGCGAGGAACTCCGCCTGCAGGAGCAGATAAAAGAGCGCCACGCAGAAAAGATTGAGGATCAGGAACAGAACCGAGACCATCGGGTTCGGATGCATGACGATCAGCAGCGCCGAGAGAATCGCGACGAACCCGATCGTCCCGGCCCAGAACTCGACCCGCGCGAGATCTTCATAATGCAGACCGACGAGGACCGCGGCGGCCAGCAGAGCCAGAGTGACCGGGACGAACTTCTGCTCGGGCAGGAAGGCGCGCAGGAGCGAGAACGCCACCAGCACGACGATCAATCCGATCAGCAGCGTCATCGCCTCACGCCCATCCCATCAAGATGATGAAGGCGACCCACATCAAGTGCACCAGGCCGGCCGGCAACAGCATCTTCCAGCCCAGGTTCATCAGCTGGTCGTAGCGGAAGCGCGGGAGCGTCCACCGCACCCAGACGTAGACGAACAGGAAGAATCCAACTTTCAACGCGAAGGCGAGCACCTGGACGATCGCGGCGAGCGTCTCCGACAATCGCAGCAGATGCAGTCCCGGCACATGGTAGCCGCCGAAATACAGGGTCGCGGCCAGCGCCGAGGCCGTGATCATATTGGCGTACTCGGCCATATAGAACATCGAGAAGCGCATTCCCGAGTACTCGGTGTGATAGCCGGCGACCAGCTCGGTCTCGGCTTCGGGAAGGTCGAACGGCAGGCGGTTCGTCTCGGCGAACGCCGCCGTCATGAAGATCAGAAACCCCGGCAGCTGCCAGAGAACATTCCATCCGTGCGCCGCCTGGTAGGCAACGATATCGGTCAGGCGCAGCGACCCGGCGGACATCAGCACACCGACCAGCGCGATCCCCATCGCCAGCTCGTAGGAGATCATCTGCGCCGACGAGCGCAGGCCGCCCATCAGCGAGTACTTGTTGTTGGACGCCCAGCCGGCGAGCGCGATGCCGTAGACGCTCATCGAGGAGAACGCCAGGATGATCAGAACGCCGTTGTCGACGGCCGCGATCTGCAGGGGGATCTCGAATCCGAAGGCGCGGATGGGCGGGCCGAACGGCACCACCGAGAAGGTGATCATCGCCGGGACGAACAGGATCGCCGGAGCCAGGAGGTAGATCGCACGGTGGGCCTGGGCCGGAACGATCGCCTCTTTGAACATGAACTTGATCCCGTCGGCGAGCGGCTGCAGCAGCCCGAACGGGCCGACCCGGTTCGGGCCGCGCCGATCCTGAATCCAGGCGGAGACGCGGCGCTCGACCCAGGTCATGTAGGCGATAGTCGTCATGATGACGCCGAAGACCACGCCGATCTTGATTGACGCTTCGACGATCACCCGCTGCAGGCCGCCGTCCAAGTCACTCCACCTTCACGGGGGCGCCCAGACGACCGAGCACCTTGTGCGACAGCCCCTCGAAGGCCGGCTGCCCCTCCACGATCTCGTCGAAGACGTGCGCTGCCGACGCATACTCGGAGGGACGCCCGAAGCGCCGTCCGAGATCGCTCAGCACCCGCCACACCGGCTCCGATTCGTTCTCCGGCCTGAGGGCCGCCCGCGTCCGCTGTACCCGGCCCTCGCAGTTCACGTAGGTCCCCTCGACCTCGCCCCAGGCACGCGACGGCAGCGCCACGTGCGCCACCTCGACGGTGCGGGTCACCGAACGATCGACGACGATCAGAGCCTCGAGTGAATCGAGCGCCGAATCGGCGAGCAGGCCATCGCCCAGCGGATCCTCCCCGATCACGACCAGTCCGCGCACCCGTCCGGCCAGCACATCCCCCGCGATCTCCTTGATCCGGCCGGCGTCGGGCCGGCCCAGACCGATCAGTTCCGCGCCGCGGGCGTTCGGCGTCTTGTCGCGACGGATGAGGAGGTCGTCGTCCTCACCCTCCTCGTGCGGCGGCACGGCGATGCGCGGAATCCCGATCGCATCGACCAGGGTACGCCGGGCGACGTACAGATCCTCCGTCGTAAGGCGGGCCGAGACGATCGCCGCCGTCGCCTTCGTGCCGTGACGGGAGACGATCCCTTTCAACAGCTCCGCCGCCCCTTCGAGCGCGTCGTCCCAGGAGGCGGCGCACGGTGCTTCCCCCCCGGTCCGGACACGCGGTCGATCCAGGCGGGGGCGCGCAGCGATCTCCTCGTAGGAGGAACGGCCGGCGTCGCACATCCAGTAGCGGTTGACCTCCATGTTCTCGCGCGGCGTCAGGCGCTGGATGCGGTTCTTGTAGACGGCAACCTCGATGTTGCAACCGCGGGCGCATGCGGCGCAGACCGACGGCGTGTTCTTCAGGAACCAGACCCGCGCCTTGAACCGGAACGGCGTCCAGGTCAGCGCGCCGACCGGGCAGATGTCTACGGTATTGCCGGAGTACGGATTGTCGAGCGGCCGGCCCGGAAAGGTGCCGATGATGGAGTGATCGCTCCGCTCGAACAGGCCAAGCTCGTGGCTCTGGCTGATCTCGTCGCAGAAGCGGACACAGCGCGTGCACTTGATGCAGCGCTCGGCATCGAAGGTGACGTCGCGTCCGATCGCCTCGCGCTTCGCATCGTGCTCCTTCTCTTCTTCGAAGCGGCTGAATCCGCGGCCATGTTCGGCGGAGTACTGCTGCAGCCCGCATTCGCCTGCCTGATCGCAGATCGGGCAGTCGAGCGGATGGTTGATCAGCAGGAACTCCATGATCCCCTGACGGCTTTCCAGCACCCGCTCGGTGTTCGTCTTGACCGACATCCCCTGCGTTGACGGCGTCGCGCAGCCGATCTGCAGCTTCGGCACCTTCTCGATCTCGATCAGGCACATGCGGCAGTTGCCGGCGACGCTCAGCCCGGGGTGGTAGCAGTAGTACGGCACCTGGACGCCGAGCCGGGCCGCCGCCTCGAGCACGTTCGTTCCCTTCTTGACGACGATCGGCCGGCCGTCGATCAGCAGGGAGACTTCGTCCGATCCAGGCGTCGGAAGCTCGGGATGTATTGGATCGATCGGTTTCGAGTCGGGCATCGTTCCCTCAGACCAGGCTCGGGCCGCCGACCGGGCAGCCGCGCCGCTTCACGTGCTCGAGATATTCGTCGCGGAAGACCGCCGCGTACGACTGGACCGGCCAGGCGATCGCCTCGCCGAACGGGCAGATCGTGTGACCCTCGACCTTGCGCGCCACGTCGGAGAGAAGATCGACATCGCTCTCGGCCCCGTTGCCACTCTCCAGTCGCTCGAGGATCTTCACGAGCCAGCCGGTCCCCTCGCGGCACGGGGTGCACTGACCGCACGACTCGTGCGCGTAGAAGCGGGCCAGGTTCAGAAGCGCCTGCACCATGCAGGTCCCGCTGTCCATCACCATCACACCGGCCGAGCCAAGCATCGACCCGGCCTCCATCAGCGAATCGAAGTCCATCAGGACATCGCACTTCGACGCCGGCAGAATCTTCATCGACGATCCACCCGGCACCACCGCCTTCAGCGGACGGTCCGCATGAAGCATGCCGCCCGCGCGCTCGTTGATGAGCTCCATCAGCGGGATGCCGAGCTCCGCCTCGTAGACGCCGGGCTTCTTCACGTGGCCGGAGACGCAGTAGAGCTTCGGTCCGGTGTTCTTCGGGGGACGGCCCAGTGACGCATACCATTCGGCGCCGCGCTCGGCGATCAGCGTCACGTTCGCCAGTGTCTCGACGTTGTTGATGATCGTCGGGCAGCCGTACAGGCCGACGAGGGCGGGAAAAGGCGGCTTGAGGCGCGGCAGCCCGCGCTTTCCTTCCAGCGATTCGAGAAGTGCCGTCTCCTCGCCGCAGATGTAGGCGCCGGCGCCACGGTACAGGATGACGTCGAGATCAAACCCGCTCTTCTGGATGTTCTTTCCGAGGAGCCCCTTCTCGTACGCCTCTTCCACGGCGCGCTTGAAGATCCTGTAGCCCTTATGGAATTCGCCGCGAATATAGAAGAAGGCGGTGTGGCACTCGATGGCGAAGCAGGAGGCGATGATCCCCTCCAGCACGAGGTGGGGATTCTCCTCGATCAACAGCCGATCCTTGAAGGTGCCCGGCTCGCTCTCGTCGGCGTTGACGCACAGGTAGCGCGGCTTGTCCTTGTTCTTCGGGAGGAAGCCCCACTTCACGCCGGTCGGGAAGCCGGCGCCGCCGCGGCCCCGCAACCCGGCGTTCTTCACCTCGGTGGCGAACGCCTCCGGCTCGAACTCCCTCAAGACGCGCTTCAGCCCCTCGTATCCCCCGGATTTCAGATACGAATCGATCGTCCAGGAATCGGCTATCCCGACGTTCTTGAGCAGCAGCGGTTCACTCGCCATGCTTCCTCATTCCCTGACTCGAGACGATCCAGGCTTTACTCGAGACGGTCCAGGACTTCGTCCACTTTCTTCGGATCGAGAAGCTCATACTCCTCGCCGTTGATCTGAATCAGCGGCGCCTTGTCGCACGCTCCAAGGCACTCCACCGCCTCCAGCGAAAACTTCCCGTCGGGAGTCGTCTCGCCGGCGCCCACGCCCAGCCGCTGCTCGAGGTGCGCAAGCACCGAGCGGCAACCACGCAACGCGCACGCCAGGGTGCGGCAGATCTGAATGTGATGGCGTCCGACCGGCCTGGTATAAAACATCGTGTAGAACGACACGACGCCCGCCACGAAGACCGGCGACACGTCGAGCTTCCCCGCCACGTACTCCATCGAGTCCGGGGAGATGAAGCCCTTCTCCTCCTGGATCAGGAAGAGGGCCGGCAGCAGGGCCGACCCCTTGCGCGGAAAGGTGCCCAGCAGTTCGTCGATCTTCCGATCGGTTTCTTCACGGACCGCGCTCACGGCTCGACCCCGGCCGGCACGCGCGCGCGCGCCGTCATCGGTCGACTTCTCCCATCACCGGATCCAGGCTGGCGATCACCGCGATCAGATCGGAGAGCAGTCCACCGACCGACATCTTCTCAATCGCCTGCAGACAGATGAACGACGGTGAACGGATGTAGAGCCGGTGGGGCGACTTGTCTCCCTCGCTGCGGATGTAGAAACCGAGCTCTCCCTTGGGCGCCTCGATGGCGTGGTAGACCTCGCCGACGGGCGGGCGGAACCCTTCGGTGACGATCATGAACTGCTGGATCAGCTCTTCCATCTTCTGGAGAACGGTGTCCCTCTGAGGCAGGACGATCTTCGGATCGTCGATGTTGATCGGGCCTTCCGGCAGCCGGTCGAGCGCCTGCTTGAGGATACGCGTACTCTGGCGCATCTCCTCGAGGCGGACGAGATACCGATCGTAGACGTCCCCGGCCTCGCCGATCGGCACATCAAACTCGTAATTCTCGTAGCCGAGGTACGGTTGCGCCCTGCGCACGTCGTAGGCGATGCCGGAGCCGCGCAGGTTCGGCCCGCTCAGGCTGTACGCGACCGCGTCCGCGCCGGAGATCACGCCGATCCCCTGCGTGCGCTGCACCCAGATCTGGTTCCCGGTTAACAGACCATCCAGCTCGTCGAGAGCCTTCGGAAACGATTCGACGAACGACGAGACCTTGTCGGTCCATCCGTCGGGAAGATCGCGCGCCAGTCCCCCGACGCGCGGGTACGACGTCGTCAGCCGCGCCCCGGTCAACGACTCGATAATGTCGTACAGCGTCTCGCGCTCGCGGAAGGTGTAGAAAAACACGGTCGCCGCTCCCAGATCGAGCGCCCCCGTTCCGAGCCAGAGCAGATGCGCCGAGATGCGCGCGATCTCGCAGCACAAGAGGCGGATGACGTCACACCGCGGCGGCACCTTGATGTCCATCAGCTTTTCGACCGCCAGGATGTAGGCGACGTTATTCGAAAGCGGCGCCAGGTAATCGAGGCGATCGGTGTACGGGATGAACTGATGATAGGTCATCGTCTCGGCGATCTTCTCCATGCCGCGATGGAGGTAGCCGATGTGCGGCTGCACCGACTTGACGATCTCCCCGTCCAGACTCAGCACGAGGCGCAGCACGCCGTGCGTCGACGGGTGCGACGGCCCCATGTTGATCACCATCTTGTCGCCGTGAAGGGCGTCCTCATCGCGCGGCAGCGCGGGAGGCATGGCAGGTATACTTTTGGTAAGCTTCGCGTCGTCCATCAAGCGTGTTCCACGTCGCGATAGCCGCGCGAGGCGGGGCGGCCGCGAGGATCGATGTCGGTCGGCCCGCCCTCCACGTCGAAGTCCTTGCGGAGAGGATGGTCCTCGTAATCCTCCGGCATGATGATGCGCCTCAGATCCGGATGCCCCTGAAAGCGGATGCCGACGAGATCGAACGCCTCGCGCTCGGGCCAGTTCGCCCCGGGCCAGATCGACGTCACGCTGGGGACCGTCTCCCCCTCGTTCAGCCGCAGCTTCAACCGCAGGCGATGATTCTTCTCGAGAGAGTACAGCTCGTACACCACCTCGTAGTCATAGTCGCGCTCGAGGTAGTGCATGCCGAGGACGCAGCTCAGAAACACGCAGTCGGCCTCGGCATCCTCCTTGAGGAAGCGGCCGATCTCGACGATCCGCTCACGCGGAACCCGCACCGTCAGCTCGCCGCGGAACTCGGTCACCTCGAGCACCGAGCCGGGCAGGCTCGACTTCAGGCTCTCGACGAGGTGCCGGGGCGGATTCGGCTCGATGTACGGTCCGGCACCCATCTTGTCAGTCCCACTCCAGGGCGCCGCGCAGCCAGCAGTAAATCAGGCCGATCAGCAGCACCCCGACGAAGATCGACATCTCGACGAACGCCATCATCCCCATCTCACGGAAGACCATCGCCCACGGATAGAGGAATGCCGCCTCGATGTCGAACAGGATGAACAGCATCGCCACGAGATAGAAACGCACGGTGTAGCGCTTGTCGGCCGACTCGAACAGGGGCAGGCCGCACTCATAGGGGCTCAGGTCGGTGACGCCGCGCCGGGCCGGGCGACCGAGGAGTGACGATAGGCCGAGGATGGCCGCCGCGAGAAGGAGAGCGGCCAGGAGCTGCAGCCCAATCGGTACGTAGTCGATCACGCGGGCACCGAGCTCCCGGGGTGGAGAGGGCCACAGGCCCACGCTCCCGCCTCGTGAAGAATTTCACAAACAGACACGTAACACACGACAGGAGCGCAGATCCTAGCACCCCCATTCTTGGGGTGTCAACGCGAGGACGCACCGGGTCTGCGCCCCATCCGTAGTCCGACGCGAGTGCCTGCCGGGCACGCGGTCCTCGCGGCCGGATCGGCAGAAATCGCCGACGGCCGCGACGCCGCTCTGCTCTCCCGCGCCCGGCCGCTTGAGAGCCTCGCGGACATGGGCACGGTCCGAGAAGGCCCGGCAAGCACTCGCGCCGCCCTACGGATGGACCGAGCGCGCTGCTTGCGTGGAGAAGCCCAGTGGTGTCGGCCGTGCGGGCCCTGCCGTGGCGCGGGGC
>JAZGDH010000231.1:0-2074 GCA_036477555.1 Acidobacteriota bacterium | reverse complement strand
AGGGAAGCGAGATTATCCAGGACAGTTCGGTCTATGCCGGAATAGAGGATGACGAGACCGCGGTCCACCTGCCTGCCGCTCCCGGTCCGCCGCCCGGGGCACCTGCGGATGCCGTGGATCCCGCCGTCGAGATTCCGGACGAAGACGCGGAAAAGATCAGCCGCGTCAAAGAGGCGGTCGACTATATCGAGGCGCACGCGAAGACGAAGAAATAGCGCCGGACGGGCTGCGAGGCGGGGAGGAAGCGTGACGAGGCGTGTGGTGGTCACCGGCGTCGGCCTTGTGTCGGCGCTGGGGATCGGAACGGCGGCGACGTGGAAGGCGTTGTGCGCGGGCCAGAGCGGGATCGGTCCGATCACCCGCTTCGACGCGTCCGACTTTTCCGCCAGGATCGCCGGCGAGGTGAAGAACTTCGATCCGCTCCAATTCGTCGAGAAGAAAGACGTCAAGAAGATGGACGTCTTCATTCAGTATGCCCTGGCCGCCTCGGAGTTTGCGTGCTGTGATGCGGGCCTCAAGGTGACGCCCGAGATGAGCCCCCGCGTCGGCGTGTTCATCGCGTCTGGGATCGGCGGGTTCAGCACGATCGAGCGGGAGCACAGCGCGCTCCTCACCGGGGGGCCGCGGCGCATTTCCCCGTTCTTCATCCCGGCGTCGATCATCAACCTGGCGGCGGGCCAGGTGTCGATCCGGTTCGGGGCCAGAGGACCCAACTTGGCGACCTGCACCGCCTGTTCGGCCTCCGCGCACGCGATCGGTGATGCGTCCGCGATCATCCGGCGCGGCGACGCGGACGTGATGATCGCCGGCGGATCAGAAGCCGCCATCACGCCGCTGGGCGTCGGCGGCTTTGCGGCCATGCGCGCGCTGTCAACACGCAATGACGAGCCCGAGCGGGCGAGCCGTCCGTTCGACCGAGACCGGGACGGGTTCATCATCGGCGACGGTGCCGGCATCCTCGTCCTCGAAGAGCTCGGCCAGGCGCGCCGGCGCGACGTCCCGATCTACGCCGAGGTGGTCGGCTACGGCATGTCGGCTGATGCGTATCACGTGACCGCCCCGGCCGAGGACGGGGCCGGCGCGACGCGGGTGATGCAGGCGGCGCTGCGCCAGGCCGGGATCGGGCCCGAGGCGATCGACTACATCAACGCCCATGGCACCTCGACACCCTATAACGACAGGCTGGAGACACTGGCCATCAAGGAGACCTTTGGCGATCACGCGTACCGTCTCGCCGTGTCGTCGACCAAATCGATGACCGGGCACCTGCTGGGCGCCGCCGGCGGCCTGGAAGCGGGCGTGAGCGTGCTCGCGATCCGCGACCAGATAATGCCGCCCACCATCAACCTGGAGCATCCCGATCCCGACTGTGACCTCGACTACGTCCCGGCTACGCAGCGAGCTCGGTCGATCACCTACGTGCTGTCGAACTCCTTCGGGTTCGGTGGCACGAACGCCGCGCTCGTGTTTCGAAGATACGACGGACAGAGCCAGGAACTGGGAACGAGGAACTGACCCTTGGTCCCAGCCCCCAGCTGGCAGCTCCCAGCTTCCAGTTCCCTCGCGACACCATGAAGATCGCCGTGTGCATCAAACAGGTCGTCACCAGAGAGTGGCCGCTGCGTGTCAGCGACACGAACACCTGGATCCGCGACCGCGACGCCAGCTTCGAGATGAATGAGCCGGACGCCTATGCGCTCGAAGAAGCGCTGCGCCTCAAGGAACGGCACGGTGGCGAGGTCGTCGCCTGCTCCGCCGGGCCCGCGCGCGTGGCGCAGGTCATCCGCGAGGCGCTGGCTCGCGGTGCGGATCGGGCCATTCATGTCGAAGGTGAGGCGTTGGCCACCGCCGACGCGTTGACGGTCGCCGACGCGCTCGGCGCCGCCATGCGTGACGAGCAGTTCGACCTCATCCTGACCGGACTGCAGTCGACCGACCAGGGGTTTGGGCAGGCCGGCGTCGTGCTGGCCGAGCGCCTGGGCCTGCCGCACGCGACGATCATCATGGAGGTGGAGATCTCCGCGGGTCGACTGCGAGTCAAGCGTGAGCTGGAGGGAGGATGGTTTCAATGGAT
>JAZGDH010000230.1:0-3502 GCA_036477555.1 Acidobacteriota bacterium | reverse complement strand
TTCATCACCTCGCTGGATGCCGTGCCGATCGCCCGTCAAGACGAGTTGAGCGCGGACGGGGAGTACTATCTGAAGGCGAAGGCGCGAGTCGGCATGATGTGGCGGTGGTATCTGCTCCCCTGGCCACTCAACACCGACTGGGTGCGTGTCGGCCTGGAACCTACGCAGAGTGGCGCCGGTGACCAGGACTCCTGAGACCGATCCCCGGCGGCGGGGTTCGCGAATCAGGACCGATAGACTCATCCTGTTCAGCGTCGTTGTCCTCCTCCTGGTCTTTCTGGTCGGATACCTCGTCCTGCGCCGGGCCAGTCAGTTCTCGTGGCCCTACATCACCAATTCGGTCGTACTGCTCACCGTTCTGTTCCTGACCAACGCGATCCTCGTTCTGACCCTGCTGACGCTCCTGATGCGCAACCTGATCAAGGCGCTGGTGGAGCGGCGGAAGGGGATTCTGGGTTCGCGTTTCCGCACGAAGCTCGTCTTCTCGCTGCTGCTGCTCTGGCTCGTTCCCTCGGGAATCATCTTCTATGCCGCCCTCCATCTGATCCAGAGGAGCATCGATCGCTGGTTCAACGAACCGATGGATCGCCTGTCCGACGCTTCGGCACAGATCGTCACAGCGTATTACGACGAGGCGCGCCTCCGCGGGGCGGCGTTCGCGGCGGTCGTTGCCGACCGTCTGGCGGAAGGGGATCTGCTGCGGACAGACGCGCCCGGTGACATCCATCGTGCGATGGGGGCGCTCTTGAGCGAGTACCGGCTCGATCTGATTTCGCTCGATCTGGGGCGCGATGATCGGTACCTCGTCGTCGATCCGCACGTGCCGGCCACCGGCGAGATGCCGGAGGTCCCCTCCGACCAATGGCAGGCGGCGTTCGGGGGCGAGACGTTCACCCTGACCTCCGAGTTCCGCTCCGGGATTCTGATCCGCTGCGGCCACCCGGTGCGCGCCGGACCGGAGGGGGAGGTGAAGGCGGTCGTCACGGTCGGCACCTATCTCCGCCGTGACATGGCGCGTCTGGTGCGCGATGTCAGCCGCAGCAACGAGGAATACCAGCAGGTGCGCGCACAGAAGGGACTGATCAAGCGTGTGTACGTGTCGGTGTTCGCCCTGATCACCCTTCTCGTTCTTTTCTCCGTGACCTGGATCGGTCTCTACCTGGCGCGCCGCATCACCGAGCCGATCCAGTCGCTCGCTCAGGGAACGCGGGAGATATCCTCCGGTAATCTCGACTACCGGGTGGAAGTCGAAGCGGGTGACGAACTCGGGATCCTGGTCGACTCGTTTAACCAGATGACCTTCGATCTCAAGTCGGGCAAGGAGATCATCGAGAGGCGCAATCTCGAGCTGTTCCAGAGCAACCAGGCGCTCATGGAGCGCCGTCGCTACATCGAGACACTCCTTCACAACCTGACGACGGGCGTGGTGTCGCTCGAAGCCCGGGGTCGGGTCACGACCATCAACCGCGCGGCACTGCGACTTCTCGCACTGGAGAGCGGGCCCCATCCGGTCGGGCGCAGCCTCGGGCCGTTGCTTCCTGTCGGTGCGCGGACCGCCATCGAAGATGCGATTGGCGAGGCTCTTGGAGGGGGGCGGGGCGCGGTCCGCGAGGTCGAGGTGTCGCATGAGGCGAGCACGTTGACGCTTGCGGTTGGTGCGACCGCGTTGCGGGGCGACGCGGAGGAGGTGCTGGGGGCGATTCTGGTGATCGAGGATCTCACTGATTTGATGCGGGCGCAGAAGATCGCCGCATGGCGCGAGGTCGCGCGTCGACTGGCTCACGAGATCAAGAACCCGCTCACGCCGATCCAGTTGTCGGCCGAGCGCATTCGCAAGAAGTACGACGAGGGAGATCCCGACCTTGACGAGATCGTCGCAGAAGGGACCACCGCGATCGTGAGAGAGGTGTCGGCCCTGAAGAACCTCGTCGATGAGTTCAGCCGTTTCGCGCGGCTCCCGGCACCCAATCCGATCCCGACCGATCTGGCTCGGCTGATCGACGGCGCGCTCGCGCTGTACAATGGCGTTCATCCCGGCGTGAAGATCGTGCCAGAATGCCAGCCGGAGCTTCCGCCCGTTCCAATCGATCCCGAGCAGATGCAACGCGTCCTGGTCAACCTGCTCGACAATGCCGTTCAGGCGATGCGGGGCCGCGGCACGATCACGATCGCCGCGCGGCGCGACTCCGGATCCTCCGTGATTCGCCTGGAAGTGGCGGACGATGGTCCCGGGATACGCCCGGAGGATCGCGCCCGATTGTTCCTGCCGGCCTTCTCGACCAAGAAGCATGGTGGCGGACTGGGTCTCGCAATCGTGCATCGCATCGTGACCGATCACCACGGGAGAATTCATGTCGAGGACAACGAGCCGCGCGGCACGCGGTTCGTGATCGAGCTGCCGGCCGGATCTGCGGGCGCCGAATGCGTGGGGTAGAATGGCCGCCATGACGAAAGCCCGCGTCCTGGTCGTCGACGACGAAGAGGGCGTCAGGACCTCGCTCGCGAACATTCTCGAGGACGAAGGATACGCCGTCGATCTCTCCGGCTCGGGGGAGGAGTGTCTGGAGAAGGTCCGGCGCCAGCCGTACCATGCGATCCTTCTCGATGTCTGGCTTCCCGGCCGTGACGGATTGTCGGTCCTGGAGGAAATCGTCGCTCTGCCTTCCTCCCCCCGTGTCATCATGATTTCGGGACACGCCGACGTGCCGGTGGCCCATCGCGCCGGACGGCTGGGGGCGTATGACTTCATCGAAAAACCGCTGTCGCTCGAGAAGGTCGCGCTCACCCTGCGCAACGCCGTTTCGGATCGAAAGAAGGATCTGCGCATTCAGGGTCTGAAGGAGCAGCTGCAGGAGGAAGATCGACTCATCGGCGAGAGTCCGGCCATTCGCGATCTGCGCCGTCAGATCGAGATCACGGCTCCCACCCAGGGTCGTGTTCTCATTTTCGGCGAAAACGGGACCGGCAAGGAACTCGTCGCCAGAATGATTCACGCCCTGTCGCTGCGCCGCGACGAACCGTTCGTCGAGATGAACTGCGCCGCCATCCCCGAGGAGC
Source organism: Acidobacteriota bacterium (assembly GCA_036477555.1). GTDB lineage: Bacteria > Acidobacteriota > Polarisedimenticolia > Gp22-AA2 > Gp22-AA2 > JAPUIN01. Next base: position 445 of record JAZGDH010000230.1, on the reverse strand, counting down.
TGATCGAGAGCGAACTGTTCGGGCACGTCAAGGGGTCGTTCACCGGAGCGATCGAATCGAAGCCCGGCAAATTTCTGACCGCCGACGGGGGGACTCTTTTCCTCGACGAGATTGGCGACATGTCGTTGCGCACGCAGGCCAAGGTGCTGCGAGCTTTGCAGGAGCAGGCGTTCGAGCCGGTCGGTGGCAGCACCCTGCGTGTCGATGTGCGGGTCATCGCCGCCACCAATAAGGTTCTCGAGAAGGAGATTGCCGAGGGGCGCTTCCGCGACGATCTGTACTTCCGTCTCAACGTCGTGCCGCTGAGGGTGCCGGCCTTGAGGGAGCGACCTCAAGATATTCCGCAGCTGGCGTCGCACTTCATCGAGCAATTCTCCCGACAGTACGGGCGCATCAAGCGGCTGAGCGCCGACGCCGTCGAGACCCTCAAGGCCTACCGCTGGCC
>JAZGDH010000023.1:0-9645 GCA_036477555.1 Acidobacteriota bacterium | reverse complement strand
AAACCGGGCCCCTGCCCGTGCGGCAGCGGCGCTTCGATCACCTCGATCTTCCCGGGGGACAGGAGGGTGCGCATCTGGTCGATGCCGGACGCGTTGGTGCGGTAGCCGCGGCCGACGAGGAGCGTCCGATCGTCGAGCCAGACGATATCCCCTCCCTCGATCTGGCCGGGCGGCTCGATCGTTCCGAGAACCGGAACGCCGATCGAGTCATAGAACGACCCGTGATGCGCCGGTTCACCGCGTCGCGCCGCCTTGCCCATCGACATCAGGATCATGCCGTGATCGGTGACGAACGAGGCGTCGTGCGCGTAGACCGAATCGATCGACAGCCCGTCCCCCGCCGGCAGATCCAGGATCTCGATCTGTGCGTCGGTCAGCAGCTGCCGCAGCTCTCCGTGCTGTCGGATGGCGAGATCCGGCTGTGGGTCGTGCAGGTAGGCGAGATCCTGCCACCGGGCGGCCTGTGTCGCATCGCTCCAGCCCGCCGTCTCCGGCGAGCCGATCACGACGCGGCGCAGCGGGCGCGCCATGCTCTGTCCGCCGTGGGTCTTCATCGCGCTCATCTCAGTCCTCCTCCATCGTCCGCACGATCAGGGTCGCCAGCACACGGGCCGCGATCTCCAGTTCTTCGATCGGCACGCGCTCATCGGCGGCGTGCGCGAACCGGACATCCCCGGGCCCGTACAGGATCGCAGGCATTTTTCCATATCGAGTGAACAGGCGCAAATCCGAGCCGTACGGCACGCCATGAGTCACCGGGTCGCGGCCCGCTCCAATGCGATGCGCCTGCGCGAGACGTCCCAGGATCGGGGCTTCCGGATCGGTTGCGCCCGGCTCGAATTGCCCCTCGAACCACTCCACGCCGGCCGGGTGCTCGCTCAGCCATCGGTCGGCGCGGCAGGCGTCCACGACCGCCTGCTCGAACTCCCGTCGAGCGGCATCCGTCTCTTCATCGGGGAAGACGCCATAGCGGCCTTCGGCGATCGCCTCTTCCGGCACCGTCGAGGGCCAGTTCCCAGCCGCGACGCGACCGATGCTCAGGGGGGCGGCCAGCCCACGTCCTTCGTACAGCGGATGCCGGAAGCGATCGTGGCGGCGTGTCTCGAGATCCCGGAGGGCTTCCCACAGCAGCCAGAGTTTCTCGATGGCGTTGACGCCCGCCTCCCGCATCGCCCCGTGCGTCGGCCGGCCCGGTACCCTGAGGCGAAAGCTGAGCGCCCCCGACTGAACCGGACAGAGGGCGAGTGAGGTCGGCTCGGTGATGATCACCCCTTCGGCACGCTGGCCGCGCAGGATGGTGCTGAGCGTCCCGAGACCGCCGGTCTCCTCGCCGGTCACGCTCTGCAGCAGTACCCCCTTGCGCGGCGCCACGCCCAGCGACCGGCAGGCCCGCACGGCGATGGTGGAGGCGGCGAGCCCGCCCTTCATGTCGCACGATCCGCGCCCGAAGATCGCGCCGTCCCTGACCTCGGCCCCGAACGGATCGACGCTCCAGCGCGCGCGCTCACCGGCCGGCACGACGTCGATATGACCGTTCAGGATCAGGGTGTGGATCCCATCAGGCGGGGGTTCGCCGAAACGGGCCGACACGACGGGACGCTCCACCGGCAGGTCGTCGTCGCAGAACGCCGGGTGCCGTTCGATCTCTTCGCGGACCGGCGTCCACTCCTCGACCGTGAGGCCCTGCTCGCGCCAGTACCCGGCGATGAACGCCTGGGCCGAGCCTTCCTCGCCGGTGACGCTCGGGTGTCGCACGAGCTGACGGGTCAGATCGATCAGATCGTCACGGAGGGAAGCGATCGCTTCGCAGATATGGGTTGAGGTGATCACGGCCGATTCCTGTCGTCGCGCCCGCATCAAGCGCCGCCGCCCTTGCGCGCCGACGTCGATCCGTATAATAAACTGATGGACCGGAACCTGGACGACAACGTCAAATAAGGTCTTCGAGGCATCCGCCGGAATCTGGATCAAAACGACACGCCCCCGGGCGTGAGGAGGTCGTGCGATGAAATGGGGTCTGATGATCCTGATGTTGGTCGTTTTCCCTCTGTCAGTCGTGGCCGCGTCCCGGGGCGGCACGCCGAAGGGGCTAGGCGCTGCGCTCGACGCGCTGGTCAAGAATGCCGACAGGATATCGGAGGAAGCGCGCCTGCACCGGCTTCTGGAGCTCTCCTGGGACTGGAGGATGGCCGAATCGCCCGAGTGGGCCACCTATGTCGGCTATCCGGGCCACAACGACCGCTGGACCGACTGGTCCGAGGAGGCGATCGAGAGGCGGCGGCAGGAAACCCGGTTGCAGCTGGGTGCTCTGGATTCAATCGACCGTGCCCGGCTGAGCGAAGCGGATCGAATCAACTACGACCTGTTCCGCAAGGATCTCGACGAGCAGATTGAAGGATTCCGTTTCCCCGACCATTACATCCCGATCAACCAGATGCAGGGCGTGCAGCAGGATGCCGCCCGGCTGGTGACGATGATGCCGGCGACGTCACCGGACGACTACGAAGCGATCATCGCGCGGCTGGACACCCTCTCCCGAGTGATCGATCAGACGATCGCGCTGATGAACCTGGGCCTCGAGAAGAAACTGACGCCGCCCCGCATCACGCTCCGGGACGTCCCCGGGCAGGTCAAAAACATGCTGTTCGATGATCCGATGAGCAGCCCGCTGCTGCGCGCGTTCGGTGAGTTCCCGGACACCGTCCCGGAGAAGGACCGCGAGCCGCTGCGCCTGCGCGCCGTCGAGGCCTACAAGAAGAAGATTCGGCCCGCCTTCGAAAGACTCCACGCCTTTCTGGTGGAGGAGTACCTGCCGAACTCACGCGAGTCGATCGCAATGACCGAGGTTCCCGACGGCGACGCATGGTATGCGTACAACGTGCGACTGATGACCACCACGAAGATGTCTCCCAAAGAGATCCATGCGGTCGGCCTTCGCGAAGTCAAACGGATTCGGGTGGAGATGGATCGGGTGATCGAACAGACCGGATTCGAGGGGACGTTCGGTGAGTTCACGACCTTCCTGCGCGACGATCCCCGCTTCTACTTCGAGCGCGAGGAGGATCTCCTGCAGGCCTACCGTGACATCGCCAAGCGGGCCGATCCGGAGCTGGCGAAACTGTTCGGCCGGTTGCCGAGGCTGCCGTACGGAGTGCGGCGCGTGCCGGCCTATGCCGAGAAGTCGCAGACGACGGCCTACTACTCGGGCGGATCGCTCGAAGCGGGGCGGCCGGGCTACTTCTACGCCAACACGTACGCGCTCGACAGCCGCCCGAAGTGGGAGATGGAGGCGCTGACGCTGCACGAGGCGGTGCCGGGCCATCACCTCCAGATCGCCCTGGCGCAGGAGCTCGAGTCGATGCCCGATTTTCGAAAGTTCGGAGGCTACACGGCTTTTGTCGAGGGGTGGGGCCTGTATGCCGAGAGCCTCGGCGATGACATGGGCTTCTATCAGGATCCCTATTCCAAGTTCGGGCAGCTGACCTACGAGATGTGGCGGGCGATCCGTCTCGTCGTCGACACGGGGATGCATTCGCTCGGCTGGAGCCGCCAGCGGGCCATCGATTACTTCAAGGAGAACGCCGGGAAAGCCGAGCACGACATCGTCGTCGAGGTCGATCGCTACATCGTGTGGCCGGGCCAGGCGCTCGCGTACAAGCTGGGAGAGCTCAAGATCAAAGAGCTCCGGGCACGCGCCGAGAAGAAGCTGGGCTCACGATTCGATGTCCGTGCGTTCCACGATGCCGTGCTGGAGAATGCTGCAGTTCCCCTCGATCTCCTGGAGGGCTACTTCGACGAGTGGCTCGAAGAGGGCGGCGGCGCGAAACGGAGCAGCTGAACACCGGAATGGCCCGGATGACGGCCACACGGGCGGAGGGCCAATGGATCGCGACAAGCAGCGCCGCTACTGGCGCACCAATCTCAAATACCTCGCCATACTGCTCTCGATCTGGTTCGTGGCCTCCTTCGGCTGCGCGATCCTGTTCGTCGATCAGCTGGACCGGATCCGCATCGGGGGATTCAAGCTCGGCTTCTGGTTCGCGCAGCAGGGCTCCATCTACATCTTCGTCATCCTGATTTTCGTCTACGTCCTCCTGATGAATCGCCTCGACCGCCGCTTCGGGGTGGAGGAAAAGCGGCGCCGACCCTGATGGACGTCCGGGCGTGGACGTTCGTCCTGGTGGCCTCTTCCTTCGCTCTGTACATCGGCGTGGCGGTGTGGTCGCGGGCGCGTTCGACGGAGGAGTTCTACGTCGCCGGGAGCAACGTGCCGCCGCTGCTGAACGGCATGGCGACGGCCGCCGACTGGATGAGCGCCTCGTCGTTCATCTCCATGGCCGGCATGATTTCCTTTCTCGGGCGCGACGGTTCGGTCTACCTGATGGGCTGGACGGGCGGATACGTCCTGCTGGCGCTCCTCGTTGCCCCCTACCTGCGCAAGTACGGCAAATATACCGTCCCCGATTTCGTGGGGGACCGCTACGACTCGCAGGCGGCGCGCATGGTGGCCGTCGGCTGCGCCGTGTTCATCTCGTTCATCTACGTCGCCGGACAGATGCGCGGCGTGGGAATTGTGTTCTCGCGGTTTCTCGACGTCGACATTGCGACCGGTGTCGTCATCGGCATGGCGATCGTCTTTTTCTACGCGGTCCTTGGCGGGATGAAAGGGATCACCTACACCCAGGTGGCGCAGTATTGCGTGCTGATCTTCGCCTACCTGGTGCCGGCGATCTTCATTTCGATCATGATGACCGGCCACCCCTTTCCGCAGATCGGATTCGGGGGAACGGTATTGGACGGATCGGGGCAGTTTCTTCTCGATCGGCTCGACGGCCTCAGCCGCGAGCTCGGGTTCGGAGACTACACGGCGGGGCACAAGAGCACCATCGACCTCTTCTTCATCACGGCCGCTCTCATGGTCGGGACCTGTGGTCTGCCCCACGTCATCGTGCGCTTCTACACCGTGAAGCGGGTTTCCGCCGCCCGCAGTTCGGCCGGCTGGGCACTGCTGTTCATCGCCATCCTCTACACGACGGCGCCCGCCGTCGCGGCCTTCGCGCGCACGAATCTATTTTCGACGATCGCCGACACGCCCTACGCGGAGGCGCCGTCCTGGTTCACCAACTGGGAGGCGACCGGCCTCATCCGTTACGAGGACAGGAACGGTGACGGCTCCATCCAGCTGCGCGGCCCGGAGGCTGCCGAGGCGAACGAAGTGGAGATCGATCCCGACATCATGGTGCTGGCGAATCCGGAGATCGCCGGACTTCCGAACTGGGTGGTCGGGCTGGTGGCGGCGGGCGGTCTGGCCGCGGCGCTCTCGACGGCGGCCGGGCTGCTGCTGGTCATCTCGACGGCGGTCGCCCACGATCTGCTCAAGCGCGGCATCCGACCGAATATCAGCGAAAAGTGGGAGCTGATCACGGCCCGCGTGGCCGCCGGCGGCGCCGTGATCCTGGCCGGGTACTTCGGCATTCGTCCGTTCGGTTTCGTCGCGGAGGTGGTCGCCTTCGCCTTCGGCCTGGCCGCCGCTTCGTTCTTCCCGGCGATCGTGATGGGCATCTTCTCGAAGCGCATCAACACCCAGGGGGCGATCAGCGGTATGATCTCGGGGATCCTGCTCACGGCGGGATACATCATCTGGTTCGAATTCATACGCCCCGACCTGAACGGCCCCGAGCACTGGTGGTTCGGGATCTCGACGGAAGGGATCGGGACGGTCGGCATGCTGGTGAACTTCCTGGTGGCCGGCATCGTCTCCCATCTGACCGCACCGCCGCCCGCCCGTGTCCAGGCGATGGTCGACTCGGTGAGGATCCCGAGCGGGGCCGGGGAAGCGCACGAGATCACGGGGTAGCACGGGATTACGGAGCAGGACGGATGACGACGGAGATGATTCTTTCGGTCGCGATCGGCCTGGGGCTCGCCGCCTCGTGCGGCTTCCGGGTCTTCGTGCCGCTTCTGGTGATGAGTCTGGCGGCGATGACGGAGCACCTGACCCTGGTCCCGCCCTTTGAGTGGCTGGGGAGCGGCTACGCCATGATCGCGTTCGGAGCCGCCACCGTGCTGGAGATCGTCGCCTACTACGTCCCGTGGTTCGACAATCTTCTGGATACCGTCGCGACGCCGATCGCGGCGATCGCCGGCGTCATCGTCACCGCCTCGGTCATCGGGGAGATGTCGCCATTCCTCAGGTGGGCTCTCGCGGTGATCGCGGGCGGTGGCATCGCGGCGGCCGTTCAGGGGGGAACGGTGCTGTTGCGGGCCACCTCCTCAATGGCGACCGCCGGGTCCGGAAATGCGCTGCTCTCCACCGGGGAGCTGTTCGGATCGCTCCTGACCTCGATCCTGGCGATTATCTTCCCGATCATCAGCCTTTTCATCGTGCTGATCGCGCTGGGATTGATCCTCCGCTACTACGCGTTCGCCCCGGGCAGCCCGCCGGCGGAGAGCTGACCCCTGCTTATTTTCAGGACCCCCCGCCCTACGGACGAAGCGGCTTCGGGAGCGAGCCGAAGAAGAGCAGGTCGTAGTCGACCTGCGCGCGCAACGACGATACGACCCCCTCGAAATAGGCCGCGATCCCCAGCGAGTTGACCAGGAACGTCGGGTCGAGGATCGACAGGTCGACGAGCACCGAGGCATCCACCACCTCCCGGAAGCGAACTCCTCCCTCATGGGCCGCCACCGTGAGGCGCAGGCGCCGCTCGGCAGCGCTGTAGGAGATCGTGCAGAGCAGCGGCACGTCGAACGGCAGCGCGACCTCGGAGGACTGGAAGGCGAAATTGAAGAAGGCGTTGTCCGAGACGTTGCCGCCGAAGATTGAAGGCGTGAGGAAGGGGCCGCCGAACTCCCCGGCGTTGGGGAAGTAGTCGAACTCCACGAGATCGTAGCTGTCGGCCGGGAAGCCGGTGCGATTGAGCCCGGTCGTGATGGAGTTCCACAGACCGAACGCGATCTGCGAGAAGCCGGTTGGAGAGGCGAAGAACCCCTCGGAGCGGATCGTCAGGATCGCGCCGAATGTAAAATCGTCATCCACCGAGAGGATCTCTCCGAGCGGCGTCGAGATCCGGGCCTGAGGCGCCGTGGTGTCATAGAAAACGCGAAGCGTTCCCCTGCGATCACCCGCAAATCGTGGCCGTGTGTCGGGAAGATAAGTGAATCGCGCGGCGGCATCCCCCTCGATGAAGAAGATGCGCGAGCCCGCGCCGGAGAGAGGGTCCTCTTCGAAGCGCTCGACGATCGTGGCCGAGGCCGGCGAGACAGCGCAGAGGAGGAATGCGACGAACGCGATCGCGTACGACACTCGACGGAGAAGGCTGGCAGAGGGGATCCGACGGCGTTGGCGGTGCATGGTGGTCTCCTTTTAGAGGCTGCGGGTGATGGTTGCGACTGAGAATGGAGGAAGACGGAGTGGCAGAAATGCCACCGGGATGCCGGTCATCTCGTCGAGGACGATCAGACGCGGCTGGAAACTGCTCGAGTCGGTGACGAGCAGATACCCGTCGCCGTCCGACTCGATCGTGGCGATCTGGTTGAAGCTTTCGTATACCGAAGCAAGGACCTCGCCGGTGGAGGGATTGAACGCGATCACCAGGTTGCGGAAGCTCGCGTCGGTGATGACGCAGTAACCGAGCGTGCTCGAAGCGATGGCGACGGCCGAGACGTTGCCGCCGAGATCGTCGTCGTCGACGATCAGGCCGAGCGAGCGGTGGGTCATCGGATCGATCGCCTCCACGCCGCCGGTCAGCTCCGCGGGGTCTCTCCCGTTGGAGAACTTTCCGGCCAGACCGACGTAGAGCAACCCGGTCTCCCGGCTGTGGATCAGGGTCTGGAACGGGTTGCGTCCCTCCAGATCGATCACCTCGATCACGTCGCGCAGGACCGGGTCGATGACGACGACCCGGCCGTTCTCGAACCGGTTGAAGGATGCGTCGGCATCCTGCATCGAGACATAGATCAATCCCTCGTGGAGGATCGCCTGATGGGGCCTCGGCAGGCGATCCGGATTACGCGCGTACGGCGTCAGATCGATCCGATCGAGCAGGGCGCCATCGCGCAGGTCGATGACCGCCACGTCGTTGTACGGCGGCTCGTAGCGCGTCACGAACGCGATGGCGGGGGGGCCGGATCCGTCGCCGCCCCCACCGGCCGAGCCGTCCTCGTCAGGGAGCACGACCAGATCGTGGGGGTTGGCCCCGTTCCCCATCGTGTACTGAAAGGATGTGCGCAGGCCGGAGAGTGGATCGAGGCCCTGAAGATTGTCGAAGCCCAGGCGGTTCACGACGAACGCGCGGCCGTCCTCCATCCTGACGATCGGATCGCTGCTGACCACCTCGAGGTCATGTTCGATCGTGAATGAGGTGTCATAACGCACCGAGACGAGGGCGACCTTGCCGATGGAGAGGAGATCGCTCCCGGCCAGGAGGTAACGCCGGCGTTTCACGGCGGTGAACAGGCCGCGTTCCGAGGTACCGAACAGGCCGGCATCCCCCTCGATGCGGCCCCGATCGATCGAAAGCTCGCCGATCAGCTCGGGGATCAGATTCGCGGTGCCGACCCGGATCGGCCCGAACAGGCCGGTGGTGAATAACTGCCCGTCGAGCGTGCCCTCGATCTCCAGCGGTCCGAACAGCTCGTAGGGGTGAGCGACCCCTCCGGCGCGCAGGCTCAGAAGCCGTGCATCGGCGAGGTATGGCGCCAGGTCGTCGCGCACCGTCGCATCGTCGAACTCGAACTCCAGATCGAGCTCGACGCCGTGGTAAGGGATGCCGCCGACAATCAGGGTCGTATCTGGATAGAAGATGGTGACGTCGTAAATGGGGTTGATCCGCGCCGTCGTGCCGGGGAGAAAGCGCACCGAACTGTTCTGTCCGCCGCAGCCGGCGAGAGGCACGATCACGGCGAGCAGGGCGGTCGCGATCAGGGGAATCGTCGCAGAGCGAGCGGCGCCGTGCACGATCGGCCGGCTCCGGTTCAGAAACGCCACGTCAGCCTCCCGTGATAGCTCCTCCCCGGCAGGGGGAAGCGTGCGACGTCGACGTTCTCGTCGTCGGTGATGTTCTTGATCTCCACCGTTGCCTGTAGCCCGTGTGGCAGATCGATGCGGTAGCCGAGGTCGTGAAGATAACGCTCCTCGAGCGCTTCGCTCCCGGTGTTCTGCTGATCGACGAAGTTTTCCCCGACATACGTGAAGCGGTAGCTGAGGCGGCCACGCCCCAGCCGCAGCCCGGCGTCGGCGCTGATCTCCTCGCGGGGGCGTCCCGGCAGGAGGTTGCCGTCGTAAACCGAACCGCTCTCGTCGACCGCCCTCTGCAGCGTGGCGTTGAGCCCCCCCGTGAATCGTGCGCCGAGCGCCAGGGACAGGCTGAGCTCTCCGCCACGCACGCGCGCCCGGCTGATGTTTCGCGCCACCACGGTGCTCTGCGAGTTGGGGATGAACTGGATCAAATCGTCGGCGATCGTCTCGAAAAGCGAGATCTCGATCCGCGCGCGGCGGACCACGCGGCCCGGCTCGAGGCGCCGCGCCTCCAGCCCGATGTCCAGCGTCCGGCCACTCTCCGGCAGGAGCGCGGGGTTGCCGAGCACCGACCCGCGATTACCGAACAGCTCGATGAAATCGGGCAGGCGGAGGAAGCGGCCGGC
>JAZGDH010000229.1:0-7049 GCA_036477555.1 Acidobacteriota bacterium | reverse complement strand
GGAGCCGGTGTCACTGTCGTGATCCTGCGACCGTGACGCCGGGGCCGGCAGGAGATCAGCCGATGCACTTCATTTGAGGCCCCAGAATGGCCGCACCGGGGAACTGTGCTCGGCGGGGTCAAGCACGGTCATCCCTCCCCCTTCGATGGAGCAATCCAGCGACCAGGCGAGCGACGGCGCGGCCGTGCGAATGGCGATGACCCTGTAGCGACCCGGAGGGATATCGAGGAATTCGTAGCTACCCTGATCGTTGGAAATGGTGCGTTCGACGGCGTGGCGCTGAAAGATTTTCTCTGCCGTTCCCCGACAGTCGCTGAGAGCCTCCCGGCGTTCAGTCTGCGCAGCGGAGAGTTCCTGTTTCACGTGATCGCTGCGGGTTGCCGCCTCGCGGAAATTGTCGGATGAGTTGAGGGCGCGCCGTGCGTCCTCCCCGAGGGAGCTGATGCGGGCGTCAATCCCGGCGAGTCGCGCCGCGCACTCCGCTCCGGCGCGGGCATGATCTCGATCCATCGCCTCGAGATCGGAAGCCAGCAGGACGATCAGGGATGATCCCGCAGGGCCATCGCCCTCGGCCGTGAGGACACCCCTTATGGTCGCCCCGGAGGGCGCGGCGCCGGCGCTCGAGACCGGCACCCATGCCTCGAGCCGTATTCGACGCCACCCGTCCTCCTCTGCCAGGACCTCGACCGGCGCGTCGATCCTCAGCGTGCCGAGCCAGGCGCCTCGGGGCGCGTCAAAAAGAGTCAGGTCGCCCGGTCCGGCGCCCGGAGCGGACGCGAGAAGCACGAGGGCAGCCGAAATCAGGATGTATGGCAGAAGGGATCGCTTCATGATTGACTCCAGCGTTCGTCTCAGAAATTGAATGCGGCCGACAGCGTCGCCTGCATATCGGGCGCGGAATCGGTGAGACCTGCGTCGACGGATCCGCGAATCGCCGTATTCTCCGTCGGCCTCCAGTCAAGACCGATCAGTACATCGGCGGGGTCGTCGCCGTTGCCATAGGGAGCGCCCTCGTAGGTGGCCTCCGCAATCAGCGTCCAGATGCGGCTGAACGGCACGATTGCGCCGATGCCGACCCGCGCCGTCGTGTTTCCCTCCGCCGCACCGACCGCCTCGGAGTCGTCGTGCTTCAACACGGCCGCACTGCCGATGAAGGTCACCCTCGCGAACCGTTTCCGCAGGCCGAGGAACGCTTCATAATGGAGACTTCCGGCTCCGCGACCCTTGTCCTCGTCACCGAGCGGCAGGGTGACAATCGCCCCCATCGACAGCTCCACCGGGCTGCGCAGCAGACGATATTTGCCGAACACCCGCGGATCGGCGAGTCCCGCACCGTCGATAGCCGTTGGGATCGGAACGCCGAAAAGCGTGTCTCCCGCATTACGCTGGCGATCCAGAAATCCCAGGGTGAATCCGGCCTCGAACTCCTCTCCGATACGGAACGCGGCGATCGACTCCGTCAGCAGATCGCGCCCCTCATCCTGGCGCGTGTACGACGCCGCCAGTTCGAGCCAGCCGACCTGCACGATCGCGCCGTCCTCAATGAACGAGCGGATCAACCGATGATCACCTGTGATCTCGGTCGCGCCGGCCGCACCGACCGCGGCCCGGATCAGCAGCACCACGACGAGGGTGCGCCGGAGCGAACGGGCCATCGCACGATACCGATCCGATTTCATATCCGTATGCACCGTCCCGCGAGCTTGAACGCTCGCGAATCATCCCTATATTTGAATCGAGTCCGATGTCCGCGCAGTGACGACGAGGGTCGCGCCATGACCAGAGAGGAATTGATTCAATCCATCCTGAGAGAGTGCTCGACGCCTCTCGACCCCGATCGCCCGGGGAACTCCGCCCCGGCTCGCCGCTCGCCGGCAGCCGGCGGAGGATTCGCCCACGATCCCTCTCCCCCGTGCCCCCCCCGTCGTCGTCACCTCCCGGATCCCCAGACGGGTGGCAGCGTGGTCCTCGGGCGTCGATCTCCGCGGAGGAGACGCTCCTCCTAGGAGCCTGTCCGGGTATTGCGCGGGGCCGCGCAATACCCGGACAGGCTCCTAGTGTTCCTCTCCACGCTTGTCGGGGGAGAAAACATCCATCCAGTTTTCGGGGGCGGGATAGGCGTTGGACGCAGGGCGTTCGGGCTCCTCGAGATCGGTCAGAGCACGATCCTTGTCCTGAATCTCCGCAACCCGGGCCTCAAAAGTGTCGGATGAAGCGGCTCCCGCCGCAGCTCTCTCGAGCCGCTTGATCTTCTCCTGCAGCAGGGTGATCTCGATGTTGCGCTCCCCGATCTCGATCTCCGCCTGTCTCATGTGCTTGCGCAGGAACTTGATTTCCTTGGCGGCCCGGATCCGCAGGGCCTGATAGCGCTCCCGGGCCCGCTGCAGTTCTTCGGTTTTGTTCTCGGCGTCGACCTTGAACTCGAGCAGCTTCTGCCCTCCGGCGCGGATCATGCCGTACTGCACGAGCATCTGTTCGTGTTTCATCAGCAACTCGTTGTAGACGGAGATCGGCACCATCACCTCTCCCGAATGAACGGGTGCGGCGGGCTGCTGCCGGGGCTGAAGCACCTCGCTTCTCTTGACCGGATCGCTGGATGGATGGGGGGCAGGGGATAACCCCAGCGCCAGGAGGTCGTCGCGGGAGATCTTGTACTCCTCCCCGAACTTCCCCTCGCTCTTTTCAGCAGGGAGTCGTCCCGAACGGATGTAGCGTCGGACGGTGGCGGGCGTGCGTCCTATCAGATGCGCGGCTTCGCGGATCGTCAGGAGCGTCATCGGCTCTCCTCAATCGGGGCTGACGCGCCCTGCGATCAGAGCGCGATCAGGACGATCGGCGCGGTTTATACCAGAATCATCATGGTGTGTAAAGCGAGCGAGCACTCAGAACTCCTCGAAGATCACGGCGATTCCCGCGATCGCGATCATCAAACCGCTGATCAAATCGCCGTAGCGCGTGAAGAACGGGAGCTGCAGCCGGCTCATGCCGCGCGATGCGAAGAACGTGACGAGCACCATGGTGCCGATCGTGCACAAGGCGAAGCCGATCCCCGCGGCGACGAGCGGCACTGTGCCCTGTGCCGACGCAGCGAGAAGGATCGGGACCAGGAGGGCGCATGGGCTGATTCCGATGATTGCGACCAGCGCTCCGCCGGTGAGGGCGCGATGAAACCAGCGCTCCAGGAGATGGCCGTGCGCGTGCGGTGGACGTCCACCTTTCTCGACGTCGCCACCCGGCGCCGCATCGGGGGCGTGGGCGCGCGCCTCGCGTCGATGCGCCAGGATTCCGTAGCCGAGTCCGAAGACCACGAGGAGGACCCCCGTGAGGAACTCCAGGGACCGTCCGAAATTCTCCGCCAGAAAGCGCGCCGAGCCGGCCCCGACACCGATTCCGATCGCCGCCACCGCGATCGATACCAGCACATGCAGGAAGCCCGCGAGGCTGACCAGCAGCAGCGTGCGCCGGTTGCTCCAGTTCTGTGAGCGGGCCATCAGAACGAAGGGGAGCCAATGATCCGGGATCAGGGCATGGACGATCGCCGTCCAGCATGACAGCTGGAACAATAGAATTGCGTGGCCCGTCACTTGGTCTCTCCCGGATGCCTCGAGCGGTGGGCGGCCGCGGCAGGGCGCGGATTATAGCATCCGGGATCCGGGCGCCCAGGATCCCCGGTTTTTGCCCTGAAACGGCCCCTTTTCGGGCTGCACTGAAACCGCGAAAACCCTTGCTACGCTTGACTTCTGCGTGTTTCGACCCTATATTTGCCCATGCCGACTTCCCTCGACAGAACTACACATCCGGGCCCTGTTTCCAGCAGCTGGACAGGCGCGAGCGCCACGCCCCCCGGAGGGGCGACGGGGCGGGGGCCGACCCCTCGGGGCCGGACCTCCGGGCGAGCCGGGGTGCAGGCATGGTCATGAGAGAGAGAAGAACGGCTTCGGTAGTGGCAAGCCTGGCGATCTCCGGGCTTATGGGATCGTCCGCGCTGTTCGCCGCGCAGCCGGCGGCAGATATCCCATGGCGGCCGTCGTCGGTGGAGCAGTGGAATCGATTCGATTTAATCTACGGAGCCCACACCGATGCGGATCACGCCGGATACCGCTTCGCCGACGCCATCACCACCACACGTCCCGCCCTGCATCAGGATCTCCGCCGCACCTTCACCCGATTCAAGCTCTCGACCGAACTGATGAGCCGCATGGAGCACGAATTTCTCCGCTACCAGCAGAGGAATCCACATGACGCGGAAGGGATCGGAATCTCGCTCGACTCGATCGCCGAGCAGCAGAGGCGCGATCAGGCCAGGAGGGTGATTACCCGGGCGTTCGACAAGACCATGGACCGCTATCTCGAAAACCTCGCCCGGACATCGCTCGGACTGGGGGGCCTGATCGACTGGATCGAGGGGAACCGCGGCCCGCGCTTCCGGATAGGTCGTAAGGCTGCCCCACCGACCGACCAATCCGGGACGGTCGCGCCGGCCGCCAATCGGCCGAGGCGCGAGTTCAACCTGAACGTCGGTGTCAAGGTCGACGCTCATCCCCGCCTCGTGTTGCGATCCAGATTGTTCGGCGTGCGCGGACGAATCGAACTCCCCGTGATGGGTGAACCGATTCGCGCCGTGTTCAGCCGCTCCTTCGGCCGGCACACCCACGGCGCAGTTGCCGGATCGTGGGCGCGCGACGGCGAGCGCCGGATCTCTTTCGGAATCAACGTTTCTTTCTGAGCCCTCAGGCCGATCCCAGCCGCACATTCAGAGCACGGAGCAGGGCATGGGCCTTGTCGAGCGTCTCGCGATATTCCGCCTCCGGATCCGAATCGGCCACGATACCTCCACCCACTCGCAGGTGCGCCGAGCCCTCAGCGCAGAGGATCGTCCGGATCACGATGTTCAGATCCATTCCCCCGTCGAATGACAGATACCCGATGCTTCCCGAGTAGATCCCCCGCTCCTCCCTCTCCAGCTCGTCGATCACCTCCATCGCCCTGACCTTCGGCGCTCCGGTCATCGAGCCGCCCGGGAAGAGAGCCCGCATCAGATCGATCCGATCCCGATCCACACGCGGTCGTCCTGAGATGGTCGAAACCAGGTGATGGACCGTGGCGAACGTCTCGAGGGCGCACAGTTTCTCGACATGCACGCTTCCCGGCTCGCAGACGCGGCCCAGATCATTGCGGACCAGATCGGCAATCATGACGTTTTCCGCGCGGTCCTTGGCGCTGCCGAGAAGCTCCTCCACCAGGCGTCCCTCCTGATCCGGCGTGGCGCCTCGTGGGCGGGTTCCCTTGATCGGGCTGCTCGAGGCCCGGCCTCCGTGCAACGACAGAAACCGCTCGGGCGATGCACTGATCACACGAATCCGCCCGGTGTCGAGATAGGCCGCAAACGGCGCCGGATTGTCCCGCGCCAGATCGAGGAAGAGATCGATCGGATCGCCTGCGAAAGGGCACTGGATCCTGTGCGAGAGGTTGACCTGGTAAACATCCCCTGATGCGATGTATCCGAGCGCCCGCTCAATGCTTCGGCGATATTCGGCCTGTGGCGTTCTTGCAACCGCCTGCCCCGCTCTCCCGGCTGGAGCGCGACCGGGAGGACCGTCGCCGATGTCGCGCGCCTGCTCGAGGCGCGCCCTGAAATCCAGAAGACGGGCCGTCGCCCGGGCGGAGCGCAGGCCGCGGTCTCCAGCGTCGGATCCTCCGGCGACCAGCGCGATCCGGCGCTCGGCATGATCGAAGACGATCGCCGCGTCGTAAATGCCGAACCAGAGATCGTGTGCGCCGACCGGATCGGGCGGGCCGGACGGCAACGATTCGACGTAGTGGCGCATCCCGTAACCGAGATACCCAATCGCGCCGCCGGCGAACGGGATCCCCGGCAGCTTCTCGACTCGATTGGCCGCCACGATTGTCCTCAGCAGGAGGAAGGGATCGGCGATCCGTTCCGGTTCCCTGGTTCTCCCGTCATCGAAGTAGCGGTCGACCCGGACCCTCCCGGCGGCGAACGTGACGACCTTCTCCGGTGACCAGGCGAGGATGGAGAATCTCGAGGCGGTGTGCCCCGGAAGACCGCTCAACAGAAGCGCCGGGTGCGGCATGGCGCGAATGACCTCCAGGACACGGGTCGGTTCGACCCAGTCCCGGAAATTCTCCACACGAGGAGACGGCATCGGGCCGAGGCCGTCGATCGAATCAGCCTCCACCACACTCCCTCTGCACCAGCGAACGATAGAGATCGACGAACGTTGAGGTGACCGGTCCGGGACGTCCTCCCGACACGGGCCGGTCGTCAATACGCGAGACCGGCAGAACCCCCCATGAGGTGTTGGTCAGGAAGATTTCCTCGGCGGCATGCAGACGACCGGCGGGGACAGGTTCCTCGCTGGTCGTGCGGCCGGCTTCGCGCGCCAGTTCAAGCATCGCCTCGCGCGTGATCCCGGGCAGGCTTCCGTCAGGAGCGGGCGGCGTGACGAGAACTCCCCGCTCGACAAGAAAGACGTTGCTGGCCGTACCCTCCGTGACGCATCCCGCCACATCGAGGAGGATTGCCTCGTGGTCTCCCTTTTGTCGCGCCTCCCGGCGCGCCAGCACCGACGCGAGCCGGCTGATGGATTTAATCGACGCATCAATCGAATCGTGCGGAATCGCGCGCCGGGTTGCGATTGAGATCTTCACGCCTTCCGCATAATCCCGGGAGGGAAGGGCCTGAAAGGGGGCGGCCGTCGCGAACACCGTGGGCGGGGAATCGGCGCCGATGTAATCGCCCGGCCGTCCCCGGCCGCGAGTGACGGTCAGCCGGATGCGCGCCTCACTCAGCCGATTCGATTCCAGCAACTCATCGATGAGAGCGCCGACACGGTCGGACCCCCAGGGAAGGTCAAGCCCGATCGAGCCGGCTGAACGCTCGAGTCTGCGCACATGCCGCTCGAGCCGGAACACGCGCCCCGCGACGGCCCGCATCGCCTCGAATATCCCGTCGCCGAACAGCAGCCCCCGATCGAAGACCGAGACGCACGCCTCCTCCTCGGCAACGAGGCGTCCATTGAGATGTA
>JAZGDH010000228.1:0-3731 GCA_036477555.1 Acidobacteriota bacterium | reverse complement strand
CTTCATCGCTTACCCCCGACGTGCTTACTCCCGAGATGCTCACCCCCGACGTGCCTACCCCCGAAGTCGCCGGCCGCGACGCGTGCCGATCGACGGGAGGGGTGGTCTCCGGCTTTGCTTGCGCCGTGGCCGGAGAGCTCTCCTGGTTCGCTGCCACGGAGGACGGAACACCCCCTTCCACCGGGGCCTGCCCGGCTGCCTTGCGGAATGCCGGCCGGGGAGTGCCCGGAAGGGGAGGAAGAGGGATGCGGCGCCGAGCGGAGGATGGCGAGCTCCGCGCTCTCGCTCCCGCCGGACGATCCGGCCGTTCCTCAGTGCCCATCACCACTCCTTCTGCGCGGCACCGGCTTTGCGGAAGCGCCCTGCCGCGCTTCCGGTTTTTCCCTGGTGGCGGATCGATCGATCGTGCGGTTCGGGGCGGGTATCTCCGGGCTCCAGATGCCGAAGCTCCACAACGACCCCTGCAGGAGCGTGCTCTTCGGCGCGGCAGGTTCCTCGCTCGATTTACCCTCGGACGAGGGTTCCTCGGGCGCCTCCATGCTGGGAGACGGAGGATCGAGGATCTCCTCGGCGACCGCAATCGTCATCCCGGCAGGGCGACCGCTGCGGACCGCGTTTCCGATGGTGAAGATCAACCCCGCATCGTCAACATACGGCGCGCCGCGTGGACGGAGAATCGGCTCGTCGAGGTCCCCCTCCGACCCGATCGGGCCGCCGGGGTCCGGTATCGGCTCGGGAGTCTTCGTCGCACCCCCATCGGACAAGGCCTCGCGTGCATCTGCGCGGGGGCGGGTTGCGAACGCTGCATCCCCTGAAGGGCTTCCGGCAGCTGCGAGTCCTCCGGAGCCGCTGGCGCTCCCGGGCCCTCCGTAGCTTCCAGGGCCCGCGGGAGCGGACGGCGGCACGGTCAATGGGGACAGCGGTCTGCGGAAAGGACGCCTGACATGTCGGTCGGTGCGCGATTCCTCTTGAACGGAGCGAGGCTCCTGTCGATCGGCGCGCGGCGCCTCATGTTGATCGGCGCGCGGCTCCTCTTGATCGGAGGGAACCTCCTTGACCGACGTGGTGTAGACCGACTCGACGGCGACGGCGATGATCCTGCGGGCCAGCGCAGGCGCGATGCCGGCCTCTTCCGCGAGCCATTCGGCGTTCACGCGGGCGAGTGAATCGGTGCTGTCAAACCCTGCCTGCGCGACCTTGTCGGTGACCTCCCGTCCGAATAACTGGACCAGCAGGGGATCTAGCATTCGGACAACACCTCCTCGGCGAGCGCAAGGTAATCCTGCGAGCCGCGGGCACGGGGATCGTACTCGATGATGGGGAGTCCGAAGCTCGAGGCCTCCTTCAGCTTCACGTTGGATCGGATCACGGTCGAGAACAGCGCGTCGCCGAAATATCCGTTCAGGTCCTTGAGGATCTCGCGGGCGAATGATGTGCGCGCGTCGTACATCGTCGCCAGGGCGCGGACTCGCACCGGCTGATCGTCCTGCCCCGAGACGCCCTGGATGAACTCGAGCAGCTGGCTGACCCCGTACAGCGCGAAGAAGCCGGCCTCCACGGTGATGATCGTCTCGTGCGAGGCCCTCACCGCGTTGGCGGTGAGAAGCCCGCCGGTGGGAGGGCAATCGATGAGAACGAACGCATAGTCGTTCTCGACGTCGGCGAGCGCGCGCGTCAGCGTCTCTTCCCCGTGCGGCATGAAACCGAGGCGCTGTTCGGCCAGTACGAGCCGTGGGTTGGATGGGGCCAGTGCCAGGTTGTCCGACACCGGGCGGACGACATCGGGAAGGGCTCCGCCGTTGGTGAGCGCGTCGTAGACCGTCGCCCCGTCCAGGGCGGGAGCGCCCCGGCTCAGGCCCAGTGAAGCGTGCGCCTGCGGATCGAGATCGATCAGCAGGGTTCGGCGCCCCTTTCGCGCCAGCGCCGCGCCGAGGTTGATCGCGGTGGTCGTCTTACCGCTGCCCCCCTTCTGATTGGCGATGGCGATGACGCGCATCATGCCTCCCCGGCTTCGAGCCCGCCCCGCAGCTGGATGCTGGCATGGCGTCTCACGTTCAACAGAATTGAGCGTCCGATGGCGCGGATGCAGGCCGCGGCAGGGGCGGCCGGCTGATTGAGCAGGATCGGGATCCTCGCCGCGACCGATGCGGCCACGCGCGGGTCGTCCAGAACGTGCCCCAGGTAGTGGATCGATCGATTCAGGAACTTGCGGCAGATTTTCTCCATGCGCCCGAAGATCTCGAGCGCCTCCACCGGGCTCGTGGCCCGGTTGACGATCAGGGAGATCCGGGCGGTTCGATTGTTGTGCGCGACGTTCTTGATGACGGCGTAGGCGTCGGTCATCGCCGTGAGATCGGGTGTGGTGACGACGAGAATCTCGCCGAGCGTCTGCAGGAACGACGTCGTCGCCCTCCCGATGCCGGCGCCGGTGTCGACGAGGACCGCCTCCGTCCGCCCATTCACCAGATCCATGGCGGCCACGAGCCGTCGCAGACGATGGGAGTTCATATCGGCCATTCCGGGAAGGCCCGATCCACCCGCAGCCAGGCGCATCCCGACCGGTCCGATCTCGGCGACGTCATCGAGGGAGGCCCCCCGCTCGATCACCTCGGCGATCGTCTTGCGCGGGCGCATGCCGAGCAGCAGGTGAAGATTCGCGAGCCCCATGTCGACATCGACGGCCATCACTCCCACGCCGGCCGCCGCGAGATGAACCGCTAGGTTGCTCGTCAGCACCGACTTGCCGGTTCCCCCCTTGCCGCTCGTGATGCAAAGGATGAGCGGGCGCGGTGTCGATTCCCGGCCGGCCTGCCGCGTGGCCCGGGTGACCTCCCGAATCCCGCGCGCGGTGGGAGAAGACCCGGCAGGACGCGTCGACGCGGCGCCCGGATCGAAGGGCGCCGCGAAATCGCGCAGTCCACGTCCCAGCCGGCGGTGGATCACCCCGGCCTCCGATTGAGACGGGGGATCATGGCGCCTCTCCCTCGCGCCCGCGGCGCATTCGATCGAAACGTGCAAACTCCTCCAGTTCCTCGGTGGTCAGAGTCTCGAGAGAGGCGGCCGGTTCAAGATCGGCGGGGAACTCCACGGATCCGGTCTCCCGATCGGATCGATCGGCCTGCTGGGATTCGTTCGCAACGGCAACCTCCGGCTCAGCGGCAACCTCCGGCAGGGGAGGGACGATGCCGCGCGACGCCTCCGGCGGATCGAGAACCGGTTCGACGGCGGGCCACTGCGTGCTCCCGACCTCGAGACGGGTCCGGGTGATGACCGCCGGCTCGCGATCGCGGTGCACCGCCCCGGCCGGGAATCCCGACGCCACCGGCCGTGGCGTCACCACGTTCTCTTCGAACCGCGAGGGGGCCGGCGTGGAATCAAAGAGCGCCGCCGCCGGTTCGACGACGAGCGTCGATTCTCCACGCACCTTTACGGGGCGCGCCAGATAGGCCGTCACATCGAAATTCAGCAGCAAGAGCCGCCGCATGAATGCGGGCGAGAGGGCCGGGGCGATCAGCAGGGCCCGGATCGGACGATCGGGGTGGACACCCCGGGAAGCATAGAGGCGTTCGAGCAGGCCCCGCTGATCGAGCGCCCACGAGTACTGGTCGATCAACCGGAGGAGGGCATCATCAGGCGGGCGGCCTGCGAGGGTGACAAGCGCCAGCGAGCCGGTCCGATCACACATCACGAGGTCGATAGAACCGGCCGGCCCGGCGTGCAGATCGCTGTCG
>JAZGDH010000227.1:0-3720 GCA_036477555.1 Acidobacteriota bacterium | reverse complement strand
CCGGGCCGCAGGATCATCGACAGATACAGACCAAGCCGGCCTGCCGAGATCCAGGTACGGTCGCGCCTCCCGCGGCCTTGCGTCTGCTGTTCCGCGATGACGATCGATCCCTCGGATTCCCCGGCCGCGGCGAGTTCGATGGCGCGGTCGTTGGTGGAGCCAATCTCCGGATAGTGATAAATGCGGTGTCCCAGGTGCGTTGTGCCCATACGTCGCTGGAGGGCGGCAGGCGAGAGGGGTGCGTCATGCGGGAGGCCACCGTCCGGCGACGGTGTCATCGGCCCGCTGATCGAAGTTCGTCGAAGTCGCGAGGTCATGACGGCTCCACCTCGAGGGCAATGTCGGCCGCGGGCGACGAGTGGGTCAGGCTACCCATGGAGATGCGCTGCACCGCGAGCGCCGCCAGCGAAGGGATCCGCTCCTCCGTCACTCCGCCCGACACCTCGAGAAACACCTGCCCCGCCGCCCGGGAGACGGCCGCTTTCAGAACCGACTCGTTCATGTTGTCGAGCAGCACGGCATCGACCCCCGACGCGAGCGCTTCGTCCAGCTCCGCAAGGCCTCCGACCTCGATCTGGATTGGACGGCGATTCTTCCCCTCGTCAGGAAAGGCTGCCCGGGCGCGCCGCACCGATTCGCGAATGCCGCCCGCCAGCCTCCAGTGGTTGTCCTTGATCAGAATGGCATCGTACAGTCCGGCTCGGTGGTTCTCCCCGCCCCCGGTGCGCACAGCTTCCCGGTCGAACTGACGCAGCCCCGGGACCGTCTTGCGCGTGTCGGCAATTGTCGCCACCCCCGACGCCGCGATCTTGACGCAACTCCGTGTCCTGGTCGCTATACCCGACATCCGCTGGAGGAAATTGAGCGCCGTCCGTTCCGCCATGAGAATCGAGCGTGCGCTGCCTTCCAACGTGGCGAGGATGGATCCAGGGTCGTGAGAGGATCCTTCGTCACACAATGCCCCGAAGCGGACATCAGGATCGATCTGCTTGAAGACCTCGCGGGCCACGAACAGGCCGCAGACCACGAGTCGGCTCTTTACGACGAATCGTCCTCGGGCGCTCGTTCCCTCCGGGATTACGGCGATGGACGTCACGTCGCCAGGACCGATGTCTTCCTCGAGAGCGGTGCGGACGGCCCTGCGCAGAATGTCGGGTTCGATCATCGACGAGCGAATTCTCCCATACGGGTCAGGGGGGGGTCAAGGACAGGCTCTCCGCGGTGCGGGATCCGTCAGCTCAGTGATGCGAGGGTCCCGCCCAGCCTGCCGATTTTTTCGTCGAGCTCGGCGTGGATCCGTCGCACCTTGTCGACGACATCCGGGTTCGCCTTGCTGACGAAGTTGCTGTTGGACAACTTCCGACCGTGTCCGTCCCGCTCGCGGGTCAGCTTGTCGATCTCGCGTGTGAGCCGAGCACGTTCGGTGTCGAGATCGAGAATCCCTTCCAGCGGGATACCGAGATCGAGCCCCGTGGCCACGGCACGGGCGACCGGGCCTCGGCCTTCCGTCGTCTTCACTTCCTCGAGGCCGTCCAGTCGCGCCAGAGACTTCACCAAGGCATGGTGGTCCGTGAGTGCGGCTCGCGCAGCGGCGTCGTGCGGGAGATACAAAAGACGCAGTCGCTTCCCCGGATCGATGTTCAGCTCAGCACGGAGAGTTCGGATGCGTGTCACGATCTCCATCAGCAGTGAGACCTCCCGCTCGGCAGCCGGATCATGGTGCGCGGGTGTTTCGCCGGGGTAGGAGGTGAGAGAAATCGATTCGCCCTGGTGCGGCAGACGCTGCCAGAGTTCCTCCGTGAGGAACGGCATCACCGGGTGGAGGAGTCTGAGTGCGGCGTCGAGCACGTGAACGAGAACGGCGCGTGCACGGGTGGCCTCTTCTTGAGGACCGCCAGGCGCGAGCGCCGATTTGCTCATCTCGAGGTACCAGTCACAGTACTCGTGCCAGACGAAACGGTAGAGGGCGTTGGCCATCTCGTCGAATCGGTATTCGTCGAGAGATCGGCGGACCGAGCCCGCCACATGCGAGAGGCGGCTCAGGATCCAGCGGTCGGCGAGCTTCAAGCTGCCGTGATCGGGCAGCGGCGGGGCCACCACGCCACCCCCGTCTTCACCCAGATTCATCAGCACGAAGCGGGCGGCATTCCAGAGCTTGTTCGAGAAGGCGCGGTATCCCGCCATCCGCTCTTCGGAGAGCGGTAGATCGGCTCCCGGCGTCGCCATGGCGGCCATGGTGAAACGCAGCGCATCGGCGCCGTGACGCTCGATCAGATCGAGCGGGTCGACGACGTTGCCGCGCGTCTTCGACATCTTCTGCTTTTCGGAATCCCGCACCAGACCCGTGATGTACACCTCGCGAAATGGAACGTCGCCCATGAACTTGAGGCCCATCATCAGCATGCGGGCGACCCAGAAAAACAGGATGTCGAACCCCGTGACGAGGACGGTGGTGGGATAGTAACGTTCGAGATCGGGCGTTCGATCGGGCCAGCCGAGCGTGGAAAACGGCCAGAGCGCCGACGAGAACCAGGTGTCGAGCACGTCCGGATCCTGGCGCAGCGAGCCGGAAGAGCATTGCTCGCAGGCGGTCGGGTCCTCACGGGCCACCGTGATGTGTGAACAATCGTCGCAGTGCCAGGCCGGGATCTGGTGCCCCCACCACAACTGGCGGGAAATGCACCAGTCGTGGATCTTCCCCATCCATTCGTTGTAGCTGTTGACCCAGTGGCCGGGAATGAAGCGGACGCGGCCGTCCTCGACGGCCTGCACCGCCGCTTCGGCGAGCCGCTGGACCCGCACGAACCACTGGGTGGAGAGATACGGCTCGACGATCGTTCCGCAGCGCTGGCAATGGCCGACGTGATGCTCGTGGTCTTTTGTCTCGACGAGATGGCCGCCACTTTCGAGGTCGGCCACGATGCGGATGCGTGCATCAAACCGGTCGAGGCCGCGGTATGGCTGGGGCGCGTTATCGTTCATGCGCCCCTGATCGTCCATCACGACGAGAGACGGTAGACCGGTGCGCAAGGAGGCGGCGTAGTCGTTCGGATCGTGTGCCGGCGTGACCTTCACGGCTCCGGTGCCGAATTCTTTCTCGACGAATGCGTCCGCCACGATCGGAATGCGTCGGCCGACCAGCGGGAGGACGACGTCGCGCCCCACGGCGTCGCGGAATCGCTCATCATCAGGATGGACCGCCACCCCTGTATCCCCGAGCATCGTCTCCGGGCGCGTGGTGGCGACGTGAACCGCACCGGAACCGTCGGCGTAGGGGTACGCGACGGTGTAAAGCCGCCCGTGGATCGGTTGGGCGAGAACCTCGAGATCCGAGATCGCGGTCCGGCAGCGCGGGCACCAGTTGACGATGTACCTGTCGCGGTAGATGAGGCCTTCCTCGTGGAGGCGCACGAAAACCTCGCGCACGGCGCGCGACAGGCCCGGCTCGAGCGTGAACCGCTCGCGACCCCAGTCGCACGAGGTGCCGAGCTTTTTCAACTGCTCGACGATCGCGCCGCCGTACTCTTCTTTCCAGCTCCAGACCCTTTCGACGAACGCCTCACGACCGATCGCCTCCCTGCTGCTTCCCTCCTTCTGAAGGGCGCGATCGACCACCATTTGAGTAGCGATCCCGGCATGATCGGTGCCGGGAACCCAGAGAACGTCCTTTCCATCCATCCGCTTCCATCGCGCCAGGATGTCCTGCAGCGTGTTGTTGAG
>JAZGDH010000226.1:0-4464 GCA_036477555.1 Acidobacteriota bacterium | reverse complement strand
GGTGGACGACCGACTTCTCGTTGCGCGCCAGCCCCTCCCTGACGATCGGCTCGAGATCGAGCACCTTCGGCGTTCCACGATAGATCTTGTGCAACTCGCTCAGCGGCTCACTGAGTCCCGGATCGATCCGCAGCGCCGCGAGCAGTTCCTCCTCCGCCTCATCCGTCTCTCCGCGGCCGAGCAGGATCGAACCGACCGCCCCCCGGATCTCGCCGATTCGAGGGTTCTCCGCCGCCAACCGGCGCAGGACAACCAGCCCCTCGTCGGCCCGCCCGCTCTCGGAATAGAGCCGGCCCAGTCGGCCCACAGACTGCTTCTCTCCAAACGGGTCGAAAGCAATCACCTTGAGAGCCATCTCGATGGCCGGGCCGTACCTCTTTTGCTCGGCGTAGATCTGTGAGGCGAGGATGAGACCGGGAGAGAACGCGGGAGCCGCCTTGAGCACTTTCTGGATTATCTCCTCGGCCCGCGCGTATTCCTTATTCTTGACGAGGAGCGACGCCTCGTTGAGGTAACCGGTGACCAGCGCCTCGCCGTCCGGACCCGATTCGGCGAGCGAAGGTGCGCCCCCGGCCGTCGTGGTCCCGGGTCGTTCTCCGCCCCCCTCCCCGCCGATGTAACCGAGCGATCGCAGCCGCTCCAGGATCTCCGCTTCGAGGTTCGAGTCTGCGGCCACTTCACCGGCAGGGAGGAATCGTCCGCTCACCGGTTCGTACGAGGCGATGGTGCGGACCGGATAGCGCGCTCGGAAGTCGTCCCGGATCGCCTCCTCGAGGACCCGTCCCGGCATGTCGTCGGGGCGCGGCAACCCGTTCAGGTAGAGAACCGTCGGCGCGATATCGAGCAACTCCGTCGTGTCGAGCCGTCCCGGCTGGATCGGCGGACCGGCCACGATCAGGATCCCGTAGCGGCGGTGCCAGAGGCCGGGCTTCCCTTCGATGTAGGGCGGATCATCGGGCGGACGCGCGCTGCCGTTCCGAAACCCGTGATCCGAGAGGACGATGATCACCGTCGCGGGGTCGAGCCTGTCGACGATCTCGCCCAGGAGCCGGTCCTGGTAGCGGTAATACGCGAAGACGGCGTCATGGTAGCGCTGGTAATCCTCCGCCGTCACCATCGCCATCTTCGGTGGCATGTAGTGGGCGAAGCGATGGCAGACCTCGTCGATCCCCTGGTAGTAGACGGCCAGAAGATCCGGCTGCCCCCGGTCGATGAGATCGGCGGTGATTGCCTGGTAGGTGCGCGCGCTGGCCAGAATCTTGGTCAGGTGATTGACCGGCTCGCGATAGGCGTACGTGGGATCCTCCTCGATCCTCTTCCGGCCGGCCCGAAATTCCTCCTGTGAAATGGCGGTGAATTCGAGAATATTTTCGAACGTGATGGCGGTGTCATCAATGATGAGCGGCTGGATCTCGCGGTAGTACTCCGGGGGATAGGTCGCGCCCGCCCGGTCGCCCTCATCCGCCTCGTAGCCGAACAGACTGTAGGCGACACGATCCGAGACGATGTGCCCCAGCACCGGCTCCGCGGGCCAACTGGCCCACCAGGCGACGAACGACGCAGTCTTGCCGAGATCGGTGAAGATGCTCCACAGTGCCTTCGTCTTGCGCCACCGGCTGGTGACCGGGACGGCACGCCCGGTCTGCGCATCCTTCATGAGGAAATCGATGATGCCGTGCTCGGACGGCGTCTTCCCGGTGGCGACGGTCGTCCAGAGCAGCGGCGACAGCATCGGCTTCATCGATTTCATGTTGCCCCAGGCGCCGCGTTTCTTGAGGGCCTCGAGGTTCGGCAGCTCCCCCTTTTCGATCATCGGATCGATGATCTCCCAGTCGGCCCCGTCCAGGCCGAGGATCGCGACCTTCGTGTGCGTCTCGGTCAATGGGATCGAGGAGGCCGGTATGCCGGCTTCGGCCGGAGGGAGCGTCCCGGGGGACGGCACGTGCGGTCGAAGAAGAAGATAGATGAGCGCGGCGAGGGCGATCAGGCCGGCCAGACTCGCGATGAGCGCCACCCCTCCCACGCGGCGACCCCCGCTGCGCGAGTCGGGAGAAACGTTCTCGCTGACGTGTTGATCGCGTCTCGCCCCAAGCGAGGCACGAGCCCTTTTCCGTTTCGAACGTGACGACATCGGCTCCAGCCTGGAACGGCGCAAACGGCCGTGCACCTTGGAGTTTCGAGTATAGCACCCGGCCCGCAGGGCGGCCGTGCAGCGCCGCGGTGTGCTCGACGCGACCGGCCCCCCGTAACGGCGATGTCGTTCCTCCGGAACCGGTCCGATTTCAAAAATGAAATGGACGCCGGCGATCGGGTGCCCGATCTTCAAGATCGGGGGGATCGATCGATCCGGATGGCGCTGGTGGCAGGCCTTCCCGGCTCCCCGGGGGACTCCTTGAAGAATCTGTCACGCTCCGCCCGGCTCTACATCATTGCTACCTTCATCGCCGGCTCTCTCGCCCTCGTCGCAAGCTGGGTGTACGGGGGCCATCCATCCAACGCCAGGGTTCTCATCCTGGCGCTGGCACTGGCCGGCGCTCTCGGACCTTTTCGCATCCCGGTGCCGGTCTTCGGCAGCGTCTCGATCGCGTTTTCCCTCATCTTCGCCATCCTTCTACTGCTCGGCACCCCGGCCGCTGCCCTGGGGGCGATCGTTGCCGCGGTGACCGCATCGATCTTTCGCCATGCCGGCCGCCTCCCCCTCTACCGGACTGTATTCAACGCCGCGAACCTGGCGCTCTCGACGGTCGCAGCCGGCGGGGTCTTCCGGGCGCTCGGCGGGACGGTGGGCGGCTTCGAGCCGGCGACCGAGTGGATCCCGGCGCTCACCGGTACACTCGTTTTCTTCTTCATCAACACGCTGGCTGTCGCCACGGTGGTCAGCCTGACGGATGGCGTCCCGTTATTGCGCAACTGGGTCGACAATTTCTTCTGGACCTGCCCCGCCTACGTCGCGGGAACGATACTGGCCGGGTTCGTCGTCATCTCGGTCGCGCGCATCGGCGTGTGGGGCTTGGTGCTTGCCTTGCCGCCCCTCTACGTTCTCTACTTCTCACTCCGCCTGTATACGTCGAAGGTGATCCAGCAGCGGCTGCATCACAAGCAGATGGCCGATCTGTACCTCTCGATCATCGAAGCGCTGGCTCTCGCCATCGACGCTAAAGACCGCACCACCCAGCGTCACATCCGCCGCGTCCAGACCTATGCCGTCGAGCTCGGCCGGGTGCTGGGCCTCTCCCGGGAGGAGCTGGAAGCACTCAAGGCCGGATCCCTGCTGCACGATATCGGCAAGCTCGCAGTGCCCGAGCACATCCTGTGCAAGCCGGGAAAGCTCGACCGCGATGAGTACGAGAAGATGAAGATTCACCCCCGCATCGGTGCGGAGATCCTGGAGACTGTCCGTTTCCCATTTCCGCTCGTCGACGTCGTGCGCTCGCACCATGAAAAGTGGGATGGCACCGGTTATCCGGACCGACTGAAGGGAGAGGAGATCCCGATGGGGGCGCGCATCCTCGCGGTCGTCGATTGTTTCGATGCGCTCACATCCGATCGGCCTTACCGGCGCCCGCTCACCAAGGAGGAGGCGCTGGAATACCTGAGGAGCGAGATCGGCACCTTCTACGATGAACGGGTCGTCCAGGCCCTGTTCGACAATCTCGACCGGATGGAATCGCTGGCCGACAAGATCAACCGCAGCCGCGAGAAATGGGATGTCCCCGACAAGAGGCAATCGCGTCAGGGCAACGAACGCCTCAGCAGGGACAGCAATGAGTTGCGCCATTCGATCATGAAGAACATCTCCTCCGCACACCGGGAGCTTTACGCCCTCTACGAGATCGCCCAGAACCTCGCGAAGAGCCTCAACATCGAGGAGACGCTCTCGTTCATCTCCAGCAAGGTCGCACGGCTCGTGCACTACCGCTGTCTCGTCCTCTACCTCTATGACAAGGACAATGGGGTGCTCAAGGCGCGCTTCGTGTCCGGTCACGATGCCAGGCGTTTGCAGGATCATGAGATCAAGCTGGGAGAACGGATGAGCGGCTGGGCCGCCCAGCATCGCAGGCCGATGGTGGGGCGCTCGCATCCCGATCCGGTTCAGCGCAAGGGTGAGCGCTCCGACCTCGAGGAGTTGCTCGCACAAAGAGAGATCGAACCGCTGGAGAACGCCATCGTCGCCCCGCTCCTCGACGGTGACCAGCTGCTGGGCGTGCTGGCTCTTTATGACCGGCCGGATCAACCGTACGAGGAGGATTCGCTCCGGGTGATCTCGATCGTGGCGAAACACGTCTCGAGCGCCGTGAAAAACGCCATCCTGTATGAGTCCAACCAGGAGAGCACCCTCACCGATCCGCTCACCAACCTGCCGAACGCCCGTTACCTGTTCGTCAGCTTCGAAGAGGAGCTTAGTCGCGCCCAGCGTCAGCAGGTGCCATTGAGCATCATCGAGCTCGACGTCAACGACTTCAA
>JAZGDH010000225.1:0-2160 GCA_036477555.1 Acidobacteriota bacterium | reverse complement strand
CTCAGCGGTCCTTCCATTTCGGCGGGCGCTTGGCGATGAACGCCTCGATCCCCTCGACGGCATCCTCGGTGCGCATCAGGTCGTCGAGATAGAGACGTTCCACGTCGGCCAGATCGGCGAAGAACTCCCGGTTCCATGCATGGCGCACGGCGCAGACGGCGTGCTTGAGCGCGGCCGCGCTCTTCGGCAGGACGTGCTCCTCGATCCACGCGTCGGCGGCGGCGCGCGGGTCGTCCGCGACCTCGTCGACGATCCCCACGGCTGCGGCCTGCCGCGCGTCGATCGTTCGACCGGTCAGACAGAGATCGTCCGCCGTCGCCTGTCCCGCCCGACGCGGCAGGATCAGGGAGGCGACGGGAGGAAGGACGCCGAGGTGGATCTCCGGCTGACCCAGCCGCGCGTCGTGGGAGGCGAGCACCCGGTGACAGAAGCAGGCCAGTTCCATCCCCCCGCCCAGACAGCGCCCCCGGACAACCGCGAGCAGAATCCTGTCGAGCCCGGCCAGCTGCCGGAAGAGGGCGTGAAAAGTGCTGAGCATCTCGGCGACTTTGTCCGGACGGTGCTCCTGAACGCTCGCGCCATAGGAGAAATGCGGACCGCTCCCTTCGATCATGATCGCCTTGAGGCGCGGATCGCCTCCCCGGTCGGCCAGGATCCTGGCCAGCCCGCTGATCATCGCGATGTCGAGAATATTCCCTGGAGGAGCGTTGAGCAGGAGGTGAAGCACGGCGCCCCCGTGCAGGCTCTCGGTGAGGATCCGCTCACCCATGGAGACCTCGGGGCGCGATCGGCGCCGGTCGGCGTTCGTGCGGGAAGTGAATGGCGGGGTCGACGGGATTTGAACCCGCGACCTCTGGCTTGACAGGCCAGCGTTCTAACCAGCTGAACTACGACCCCACTTTCGGATACGGGACGCACGGTCGACGGGAGGGGGAGCACTGCCGTTTCACCCGGGTTGATCCGCCCTCGATGGATGGTGGGCGATACTGGATTCGAACCAGTGACCCCCTGCTTGTAAGGCAGGTGCTCTCCCGCTGAGCTAACCGCCCAACGACGCTCGACGCGCCCTGTTCGAAGGTCGGATCGTAGCCCCCCCGGTAAGTCCTGTCAAGACAAGCGGCTGCGGGGATTCGTGTGCAATCTCGCCAGGACAAGAAGCGAACGCCGCTGCCGGTCGGCCTCACGTCTTCATCGACGCCGCACCGCCTGCTTGCGCAACCGCTCGAGCATGCTGGTGACGTGCGTCGCGCGCCAGTAGATCCGCGAGCAGGAACGGCAGCGGGCGAAGCGGCGCTGCGTCCTGAATACATAGGGGGGAACACGGTCGCGCACCATTTCACGAGTGACGGCGCGGGTCGGGCGGTTGCAACGGATGCAGCGCCGGAACAGCCGATCCATGCGGATCGCGAGACGGCGTTCGCGGAGGACCTGGCGGATCTGGCGCTCGAGATCCTGGCTGCGGATCAGGATATGGTCACGGGCCGCACGGCGCAGCACCAGCCGGCGGTCACGCGTGAGGATCGTCCTCCTCTCCCGCGCGGCGCGGGCGACGAGGGCACCATCTTCGATCTTCGGTTGGTAACGGACGTCGTGCCCGAGAATGATCAGCCACTTGGCCAGGGTTCCCAGCATGCAATCGGCAAAGAACCTCATTCGTCTCCAGGCCGCGCCGGCGGGTGTTCCGGTGCGGGACACGTTTGACCGCATGCCCGCGAGGTGGACTTCCGGCTGCCTCCTTATATGTTATGTGCGTGGGCGTGCTCCGGGGGAGAAGGTATTTCGCCACGGAGGAAGCCCGGGGGTCGTGAACGGGGGCTGTGAGAGGATCGCTTATAATAATGATCATGCTCTGCAGTCCCGCCCGCCCGCCCGTTTCCAGGCGCCGTCCCGGCAGACCGCGATATGCTCGGCCGGCTCTCCTGGTTATTTACATCCTGCTTCTCGCCTTATTCACCTCCGGTCCGGTGGCCGGGCGGCCGGTCGTCGGTAAGATCCGCGGCACCGTCCATGACGCATTGAACAGACCGCTGTCCGGTCTGATGGTGCAGCTCTCGTCGAAGGACGACAACGGCGTCCTGAGGGTGACCGGAACGGACGAGAGGGGACGTTATCTGTTCCGCGACCTTCCGGCCGGGATCTACGAGATCGTGGTGGGTGCCA
>JAZGDH010000224.1:0-11179 GCA_036477555.1 Acidobacteriota bacterium | reverse complement strand
ACGTTCTTGATCGCCGAAGCGTGGGGCGGCACGATCAGGCGGTATCCGCGGACTCCGAGAGGCAGCAGCAGCGCCAGTCCCAGGACGACGGCCGCGCGGCGCGTTCGCCGTCGATCGCCACGCGCCGCCGACCATCCGATCGCGGCGACGAGCGCCGCGATCGACGATCCGATATGCAGATAAAGGACCGGGCGGTATGGCGTGGAGGTCCCGGTCACGGCGAGAACGAGCGCCGAGACGATGGCAAGCGCGCCCGCCGTGGCGCCGAGGATCAGAAGTCCACGGGCCATCCCGTTCGATGGATCGGCCGCCGCCCAGCGCCGCCTCAGCTCCGGCCAGCCGCGCACAGCCAGCGCCAGCACCAGCAACAGGCCGACCACGACGTGCGCCACGACCTGGACATGGTAGAAGATCGTCGCCGAGTCGAACGCTGCCAGATAGGCGGCGTTCGCCAGCTCGAACAGCAGCGCCACGCGCAGCAACGTCATCATCGCGAACTATATCCTACCGGCTGCGCCTCCCCGGCGGCCGCGTGACCGGAGAACGCGGGGCATGCCGGCAAAGGAAAAGGGCCGCGTTCCCGCGGCCCTTTTCCTTGATTCATTCATGCGCCGCACACTCAAACCCGTGTGGCGCGCAAAACCTGTTCCCGTCCGGCTTCTCAGGCCTTCTTGGCAGCCTCGATCGACTCGACCCGGATCGTCTTGGTCGCCTCGTCGAGGATGCCGGTCACGACCACCTTCTGGCCCAGCTTCGCCTCGGGAGAATCGACCTTCTGGAGTGTGTAGAGCGTCTCCGCGACCAGCAGCTGCACCTGGGCGCCGCTCTTCATGCACTTCACGGCGCACGCCTTCCCGCTGGCGTGGGCGTTCGACTTTCCGCAGTGGGAATCGGTCAGGTACCCGGTCAGGACGACTTCCTTGCCATCGACGACCGGCGCGGCAGCCTGAACGGCGGCGTTTTCCTTGTCACACGCAACCGCCACGGCACCGCCCACGAAAACGAGAACGGCGGCAATCGCTACGAATCTCTTCATTGAGGTCCCCTCCCAGAGTGAGTTCTGATGCCGGGTATTGTAAGAGAGCTCGGCCTGCGAGTCAAATTTCGATTGAGTCGGAGGGAGGTCGCGGATGTCCAGCGGTCAGCCGGCGGTCAGAACGACCCGAGGGCGTCCCGCTCGTCACTGAAGATCACGCCTCCGTACATCAGGCCGAGCAGGAACTCGACCGAGAGGTCGAACTGGTTGTCCGGCTTCAGCAGTTTCACCTCGACCTGCTTGTCTTTCGCCCTCTTCCTGCAGGCCGCCACCTCGCCGATTCCGGAGCTGTCCATGTAAGGAACCTTGCGCAGGTCGATCAGAATGCACTTCTGCTTGTCGGTGACCAAAGTCTTGAACGCCTCGGCGAGATTTTGTGCCGTGCCGAGAACGAGCTTCCCGTTCAGCTCGATGATCCGAACCTTGCCGATCTTCCTGATAGTGAGTTTCATCGTACACCTCGTGGGGACCTCTATGTGGTTATCGTAGCAGGAACCGATCACGACCGCATCCCGGAAAACCCTGACGCTGCGGATGTTTGTATCGGGGCCGGAACCCGACCTACACTGTCATTCGTGGACGACACCGGAACGGATCGTATGCTGATCGGTCTCCCGCACCTCGTGCTCGAAATGGCCCGGGCGCTGCGCGATGCGGGCGGAAGAGCCTTCCTCGTCGGTGGATGGGTGCGCGATCGGGTGGCAACCCGGACGGCCGATGAGCGGCCGCTGCCCGAGACCGACAACTTCGACATGGAGGTCTACGGGCTCGCGCCCGACACGCTGCGGCGCGCCCTGCAGCGGTTCGGTCGCGTCAATCTGGTGGGGGAGTCGTTCGCCGTCTACAAGGTCACGCCGCCCGGGATCGAAAAGGAGCATCCCGTCGTCGACGTGAGCCTGCCGCGGCGGGACACCAAGGTCGGCGCCGGCCACCGCGGCTTCGAGGTCAGCGGGGATCCGCACCTGTCCTATGAAGAGGCGACGCGTCGTCGCGACTTCACGATCAACGCGATGATGCTGGATCCACTCGATGGCGCCCTCATCGATCCCTGGGACGGCCGCCGGGATCTCGACCGGTGCCTGCTGAGGGCGGTCGATCCGAAGACGTTCGTCGAGGACAGCCTCCGGGTGCTGCGGGCGGTGCAGATGGCGGCCCGTTTCGAGTTCGACATCGAGGAGGCGACGGCCCGGCTGTGCCGCGGAATCGATCTGTCCGATCTGCCGGCGGAGCGGATTCAGGGCGAGATGGAGAAACTTCTGCTCAAGGCGCGCCGCCCGTCGAAAGGGCTCGAGTGGGCCGACCGCCTCGGCGTCGTCGATCGTCTGTTCCCCGAGCTTGCGGCCCTCAAGGGGTGCGAGCAGGAGCCGGAGTGGCATCCCGAGGGGGACGTCTGGGTTCATACCCTGCTCGCGATCGATCGTGCCGCCGAGGAGAGCGCCGCCCTGTCAAAGGAGAAACGGCTGGCCGTCATGCTGGCGGTCCTCTGTCACGACTTCGGCAAACCGGCGACCACCGCCTTCGTCGACGGACGGATCCGTTCGCACGAGCATGAGGAAGCCGGCATCGAACCGACCGCCGCGTTCCTGGACAGGCTGAAGATCCAGACGCTCAACGGCTACCCCCTCCGCGCCCAGGTGATCGAGCTGGTCGCCCGGCATCTGACACCGAGCCACTGGTTCAAGAATCGCGACAAGGTCGGTGACGGCGCCGTCCGCCGGCTCGCGAAACGGCTGGAGCCGGAGCTGCTGTACCACGTCTCCCGCGCCGACTGCCTGGGACGTACCGGCGACTTCTCGACCGAGGCGCAGGAGTGGTTCATCGAGCGGGTGCGCGGGCTGGGGGTCGAGGAGCGGCCACCCGGGCCGATCCTGATGGGTCGACACCTGCTGGAGATGGGACTGCGGCCGGGGCCGATCATCGGCCGGATCACGAAGGCGGTCTACGAAAAGCAGCTCGACGGGAGCGTCGCGGACCTCGAGCAGGCGCAACGCGAAGCGCGCCGGCTGCTGGACGAGGAGGTCGGCGACTGATTCGACCGGGAGGGGGGACTCAGGTGGTCAGCGTGGCCGCGCGGCCGCGACGGGTCGGGCGCGAACGCCGCGCGGCCGTTCGCGAAGTCCCTTTCCCCCGCGATCCCGCCCTGCGGATCTCCTCGATTGTCATCGTGATCCGTTCGAGGCCGCGCTCGATATAGTCGGGGTCTGAGCCGAAACCGATGCGAATGTGCCGGGCCGTTCCGAACTGATCGCCCGGCACGATCAGGACCGAGCGTTCCAGTCGGAGCTTCTCGGAGAGCTGCAGCGACGGGGTCGGCAGATCGTAACGGACGAACGCGATCGCCCCGGCGACGGGTGGCGTATACGACAGCACTCCCTCGTGCGAGCCGATCCAGTCCTCCACGACGGCGAGGTTCCGACGGATGGCGCGCCGCGTGCGGCTCAGGATCTCATCCCGTCGCTTCGGCTCCATGACGATCCGGCCGACGTGGTCGGAGATCATCCCCGGGGCGATGGTGGTGTAGTCGCGGTGCGACCAGATGCGGTCGATCACTCTCGGTGCGCCGATCACCCACCCGATGCGCAACCCCGGCAGACCGAACGCCTTCGACAGACCGGACGTGACCAGCACGCGATCGTACCGCCCCCAGAAGGTGGGCGTCGTCCGCCCGGAAACCTCGGCGCCGCGGTAGATCTCGTCCGCCACGATCCAGGCGCCGACGCGCCGGGCACAGCGGATCACCTCGTTCATCTCATCCTCGGTCAGAACGCCGCCGGTCGGGTTGTTCGGATTGGTGACCAGAATCACCTTCGTGCGCTTCGTCACTGCACGGCGCAGCCCCTCGACGTCAAGCGCCCAGCGCATCCTTCCGTCCTCGCGCCGGTGGACCAGGCGGAACGGATCGGTCTTCGCCGCGAAGTGGCGCGACAGCCCCCAGGTCTGCAGATAGTTGGGCAGCATGTAGGCGACGCGATCGCGGGGCTCCAGGCTCGACCACAGGGAGACGAAGTTCGCTTCCGACCCTCCGTTGGTAACCAGGACGTTCTCGCGCGCCGCTCCGTCGTAGAACAGGGCGATCCGATCCCGGAGCTCCTCGGTGCCGTTCGACTGCACATAACCAACTTCCTTCGCGAGCAGGGCCTCCCGGCTGTCCCGATCGCCGAGGATCTCCCCCAGGCTGAGCGGATGCACGCCGCTCTCCGATAGGTTGTAGTCGACGTAGTTCTCGAAGCGGGACTGCAGCCGCTCCATACGAAAAGGCTCGATGCGCACAGGACCTCCTGCAGGGGACCGGGACCTTGTTGAACTGGAGAAGGGTAGAATACCAGAGGGGTCGGGGCCTGTAAACCGGCGCCGGCCTGTGTATAATGCTCCCGGATCGCGTCAGCGCGAATTCCCCGGAGAACACCTCCAGCATGGCCGACGACGTCGCCTTCGAATATCTCGTTCGAACCCGCCAGATGGCCGATGAGACCTATCGGGTCCTCGTCGAGAAGGCCCCCGCCCACTTCATCGCCACCATCCGCATGCCGGACGGCACGTTCTGGAACCTGGACCGGTTCGATCCGAAGGCCCCCGCGATGCCAAAGCAATGGGTCGGCGCCACGGCCGCGGCAGCGGCGGACTATGCCGCGCGTATCCTCACCAACTACTTCGCAAACGAGGGGATAGAGATTAAGAAAAAGACCAACCTGCTGGATGTGGAGCCGGAGGGTTCGAAGGGGGGCTGAGCCGGAATCAGTTCCGGGATTCGATGCGCCGCACCGCGGTGATCAGATCTTCGAGACGGAACGGCTTCAGGATCAGGGGGTTGTCCACCAGCTTCGAGAAGCGTCTTGCCTCCCGCCTGCTGAGCGCTCCCGTGACGAAGATGATGCGCGATTGGATCGCCGGGCGGCGGCGGGCGATCTGGCGGAAAAGCTGCAGCCCATTCCCATCCGGCAGGATGAGATCCATCAGGATGACGGAGTAGTCATGGAACAGAACCCGCCGCATCGCCTCCTCACAGGTCGGGGCGGAGTCAACGGTGAACCGCTCGGCATCGAGGGCACTGGAAAGGTATTCCAGCATCAGGTCGTCGTCCTCGACGGCGAGGATCCGGCGCCCCTCCGACGAGGTGCATCGCTGGCCCTGATCGACGGCCGCTTCTCCGACGGGGCCGGACTGTTCGAACGCGTGACTGGACGACATCATCTCGAACCTAGGCCCCACGCCGGTTCGAGGCAACCAAAATCGCCGCACTGACGGAATTGCAAGCCCCTCGGCCACCGCCGATTTCAATAATCGCGCGGGCACCGGGAAGATACAGTCCTGCAATCGCCGTTCGCGTCGAGGGGGCGCGGATGAGAACCACCGCATCGCTGAGCGCGCACGAGCGAATGACGCTCGGATGGGGCAAGATCCGGCGCTTCTACCTGGCCCATTTCCGCCCCGGTTACGTCCGCGAGAACCTCACCCGGCGGCGCGGTCAGTGCGATCGTTCCGGCGCTTGTTGCCATCTCATGTTCACCTGCCCACTGCTCGACCGCCGTTCCGAACCGGTCGGCTGCTCCATCCACGAGACCAAGCCGACGGTCTGCCGCCTTTTTCCGATCGACGAGCGTGATCTCCGCGATCGCGACATCCTCTCCCCCGATACCCCCTGCGGTTACTCGTTCGTGCCGCGTGACCGGTTCGAGACCGGCCATCCCACGCCCTCGGCCGGCACCGCCGACGGGATACGCCACGACCACTGAATCGACGGCCCCGGGGGCCATCTTCACGCCGGGCCCCGTTGATCTTTCCGGTTCCGTGCATCATATTGGCACACGCCAAGGTATGCTCGGCGCCCGTCTGTCGAGGCGGGAATCGAGCTCCGGCGTCGGGAGGCTTTCTTGCGACTCGTAGATCGCTGTGGTATAACGCGCACGGTCTGCCCTTCCCCGCCTTTCTGCCTCGCGGGAACCCACTGAATGCCGACCTCGGATCTGGTGCTTCACGAAGAGGAATACCAGAGGATCCGGGAAGTCATCACCCGGCTGCGCGGCGAATGTAACGCCAAGGTCGTCTTCCTGGTCGACAAGAATGGCCAGCAGATCGCCGCCATCGGCGAACTCGAAACCATCGACACAACCGCCCTCGCCTCACTGGCCGCCGGCAACGTCGCCGCGACCGATTCGCTTGCCAGACTGATCGGAGAGAAGGAGTTCTCTATCCTCTTCCATGAAGGGGAGCGGGATAACCTGCACATCTCCGTCGTCGGCGGCAGAATGATCCTCGTCGTCATCTTCGACGAGCGTTCATCGCTGGGGCTCGTGAGGCTGCGCGTCAAGAAGGGCTCCTCGGAGCTCGCCACGATACTCGAAGTGATGCTGAAGAAATCCGCCGCGCCCAAGAAGGCCGCGGCAGGCGGTTCCCCGTTCTCGGAGATCACGGACGAGGACATCGACAAACTGTTCAGTGACTAGAGCGAAGATGGAGCCGCAGACCAGGCCATGACATTCATCAATTACGCGGCACGCGAAATCAACTGCAAGATCGTCTATTACGGCCCCGGCCTGGGTGGTAAGACGACCAACCTGAAGTTCGTCTACATGAAGACCAACCCCAGCTCCAAGGGAAAGCTGATCTCGCTCGCGACCGAGACCGACCGCACTCTCTTCTTCGACTTCCTGCCGCTCGACCTCGGCGAGATCCGCGGCTTCCGTACCCGCTTTCATCTGTACACCGTCCCCGGCCAGGTGTTCTACGATGCCTCGCGAAAGCTGATCCTGAAGGGGGTCGACGGGGTCGTCTTCGTGGCCGATTCCCAGGCGGCCCGGATGGAGGCCAACCTCGAATCGCTCCGTAACCTCGAATTGAACCTCAAGGAGCAGGGGTACGAGCTGAAGAACGTCCCGTACGTCCTACAGATCAACAAGCGTGACCTGCCGACCGCCATGCCGGCCGAGGAAATGAAACGCCAGCTTCACTTCAAAGGCGAGCCGGTCTTCGAGGCGATCGCTTCGAAAGGGAACGGCGTCTTCGAGACGCTGAAGACCATCGCCAAGATGGTCCTGATCGAGCTGCGCAAGGGCCGGTAGTTTCCTCCATCCACCATCACATCGTGCCGCGTATGCCTTCGGGACACGAGGCGCTAACGGAGGCGGGAGAGGATCTTCTCCGCGCGGGCGCGGCCGGGATGCCCGGGAGGAAAGAGTCGGACCGCCTCGGTCAGCTCTCGAATGGCGACATCCTTCTTCCTCAGCGAGCGCGCGACGACGCCTAGCGCGAAGTGCGGCTCGGGAAGGTCGGGGCGGGCCTGCGCGGCGCGCTCGCAGAACGGCTCGGCGACGATCGAGAACCCATCCTCGAAATAACCCATGCAGAGGTCGGCCAGAGCGAGGCCGGCGCCCGGGGCCATGTGAACGGCGATCTGAAGCTCCGCGCGTGCCTCCTCTGTTCTCCCCTGCGCCTTCAGCGACTGGCTCAGGTCGCGGCGGCTCTGGACGAAGCCCGGGACGATGTCGAGGATCTGCCGGTAGCGCCGCTCCGCCTCTTCCCAGTCCCCCGCGCGCGCTGCCATGACTGCCAGCGAATTGATCGGATCGATCCGGCGCGGATTGAGGAGGTGTGCGCGCAGGTACTCCTCGCGCGCGTCCGCGGAGCGATTTTTCGATGTGAGCGCGAAGGCACGATTGATCGCTTCCTCCTCCGGCCAGCGCTCCGAAGGGGTGGCGGCGTCGAGGTTGAACAAAAGCAGCCCCGCCGCGCAGGCGATCAGTATCGCCGGCCTCTTCCAGGCAGCCCCTCCGGCTGCCAGGAGTCGCCCCGCGAACAGCAGGGCGATCGGAATCAGCGCCAGCCTGTACCGCGCCGTCGGAAAAAACAGGAGGATCGAGATCGCGTACGCGGCGAGCAGCACGAACAACAGCGAGCGCCCTCCGCCTTCCCGCTCACCGCGGAGAAAGGCTCCGGCGAACGCCAGCGGCGCGACGATCCCGAACGGAAACGCCACCCCGAAACGCCAGAGCAGCATGGCCAGCAGGCCGGAATGTTCGCGATAGACGTACGGATCCTGATTGCGCGGGATCTCCCGGCCGGCGACCAGATCGCGAACCTTGCGCAGATAGAGCCGAAACGCCTGCCCGGGATACGAAGTGAGAAACCGCACGGCGCGGCCGGCGAAATAGCGCGATTTACCCGAGGCGCTCACGATACCGAGGTTCTCCGGCTCCTGGGACAGGTTCTCGAACTCACCTCCCGGACGGATCCGGATCGTCCTCTCGTAGTCCGGATTGTTGCCGATATAGAAGTTGATCCCGCCATTGCTCGAGATGAGGGCGAACTCGCCGGCAACAACGGCATTACGCGCCGTGACGGCCA
Source organism: Acidobacteriota bacterium (assembly GCA_036477555.1). Classification (GTDB taxonomy): domain Bacteria; phylum Acidobacteriota; class Polarisedimenticolia; order Gp22-AA2; family Gp22-AA2; genus JAPUIN01. The sequence continues at coordinate 2,802 of JAZGDH010000224.1, read as the reverse complement.
GGACCGGCGCGGCCACACCGGCCAGAAAGATTAAGACCGGCGCCCAGGAGGCGCGACCGACCCGCCGCCGAATCCAGAAGGCGACCGGCGCCGCCGCGAACAGGATGTTCGGCGTCGCGATCGCCGACAGGCCCCACGCGAGGCCGCCGATCGCCCAGTCCCGCCGCGGGGCCGGCGACGACTCCGGGATCCCCGCCCCCCGGATTAACAGGAGGAGGCCGGCCAGCATCAGTGAGATATGCAGGAAGGGAATCAGCGGCTGGGCATCGAAGTAGATGAGCGGTGCGTAGAAGGCGGCCAGGACGGCGGCGATCAGGCCCGCCCGCTCTCCGAACAGGCGCGAGCCGATCCGATCGATCAGGACGCAGGAGAGGGCGCCGACCAGGGCCTGGACGCCATAGATCAGCGTCAGGCTGCGACCGAACAGGGAGAGCAGAACCGCCAGAAAATATGGATAGAGCGGCGGCTGCCAGAAGACGCCCGGTCCGCCCGCGAGATCACCACCGGCGATCCGTCCCGCGGTCCTGAAATAGTTCGCCCCATCGACCAGCGGAACATCAAAATAGACGACGTCACGAATCTGGGCGATGTAGATCAGCCGGATGACGAACGCAAGAGCGAACAGGAGAAGGGTCCTGCGGCGCAGCATCCCCGGAGTCTAGTCCAAATGCTCCGGCTGCAACGAACGAGCGGTCACCTGCCCCATCGCGGTGAGTGGCCCTGCCGTCGAGGTACAGGGCGCTATCCGTTGACAGGCGGCCCCCGGCCCCGGTATTATGCGCAATTCGGCTGGAGATTCTGGCAGGGAGTAGTCCGTGGGATACGCAGTCATTGCCACAGGCGGCAAGCAGCACCGGGTCAACGTCGGGGACAAGATTCGCGTCGAGAAGATCGAGGCGAAGGCAGGATCGAAGGTGACCTTCGACGAGGTCCTCGCCGTGCAGACGAAGGACGGTCTTCAGATCGGGCGACCGGTCGTCAAAGGCGCGAAGGTCGTGGCCCGGGTGGTCGCCCAGATCAAGGCGAAGAAGATCATCGTTTTCAAGAAGAAGCGGCGGAAGCAGTACCGCCGGACCCGCGGCCACCGACAGCAGCTCTCGTCGGTCGTCGTCGAGGAAATTAAGACCGGCTAAAGCGGTCGCGATCGAGGGTGTGTCATGGCTCACAAAAAAGCTGGAGGAAGTTCACGCAACGGCCGCGACAGCAACGCCCAACGCCTGGGCGTCAAGCGGTTCGGCGGCCAGTTCGTGACCGGGGGATCGATCCTGGTCCGGCAGCGCGGCACCCGGTTCAAGCCGGGTGTGAACGTCGGCTGGGGGCGCGATGACACGCTCTTCGCCCGCGCCGACGGCTACGTTCGTTTCGAGGATCGCGGCCGGCGCGGCAGGTTCATCAGCATTGTCCCCGAAGCATCGACACCGCCCACGTCCTGAATTCCGGTTCACTCCGCAGCCCCCAGGCGATCGCCCCGGGGCGGGTTCGCGGTTCGGGCCCGCATAGGGGGATCCTGGTCCAGTGCTCATCGACCACGCTCGCGTCGTCGTCACCGGTGGCCGAGGGGGCAATGGATGCGTCAGCTTCCGGCGCGAGAAATTCGTGCCGCGTGGCGGCCCGGACGGCGGGAACGGCGGCGCCGGCGGGTCGGTCTTCCTGCTGTGCGATTCCTCGGTCAAGGGGTTGAACTCCTTCCGCTACCGCAGGAATTTCACCGCGGATCGCGGCCGCCACGGAGAAGGTTCGAACAAGGCCGGCCGCAGCGGGAAGGATCTCCTGATCCGCGTGCCACCCGGCACGACGGTCAGCTCCGAGAAAGGGGCCGACCTCGTCGCCGACCTGACCTCGCCGCAGCACAAGATAATGGTCGCCGCCGGGGGACGTGGCGGACGCGGCAACGCGATGTTCGCCACCTCGACGCACCAGGCGCCGCGCGAGTCGGAGCCGGGGGCCGAAGGAGAGGAGCGCGTCCTGCTCCTCGATCTGAAGATGATCGCCGACGCCGGGATCATCGGCTTTCCGAACGCCGGCAAGTCGACGCTGATCGCGCGCGTCTCGGCGGCGCGCCCCAAAATCGCCGATTACCCGTTCACCACGCTCGCACCGAACCTCGGCGTCGTCGATCTGGGCGAGTTTCGATCGTTCGTGCTGGCCGACATACCGGGGCTGATCGAGGGCGCGCATACTGGTCAGGGGCTCGGGGTCAAGTTCCTCCGGCATGTGGAGCGGACCCGGCTTCTGATCCATCTGGTCGACGTCTCGGAGACGTCGGGGCGTGATCCGACTCACGATCTCGAGGTGATCAACGGTGAACTCGCCGCCTTCAGCGCGGCGCTTGCGTCGAAACCCCAGATCGTCGCGGCCAACAAGATTGATGCACTGACTGATCGATCGAGGTTGAAGGCCCTCGAGAGCCACTGCGCCGCAGCGGGGCTGCCGTTTGTCGCGATCTCCGGGGTCAGCGGCAAGGGAATCCGGGGGCTGCTGGAAGAGATCTGGAAGCGGGTCTCCGGCTCGAACCGCGGGGTCGCGGACAGGCCGACGGAAGGGAAGGTGCGATCATCCAGCTGAAGCGCAAGGTGACCATCGCGGCCCGGGCCGCCGCCTCGAAACTCGCCGAGGATCCGATCGCGCTGAGCCTCAAGGGGATCGCCTCATTCACAGATTGCTTCCTGATCTCCTCCGGTCAGCAGACCCGCCAGACGCAGGCGATCTGTGACGCCGTGGTGGATGCGCTCAAGGAGCATGATGTGCGGCCGGGCCACGTCGAGGGTTACAAACTCGGCGAGTGGATCCTCATCGACTACT
>JAZGDH010000223.1:0-7152 GCA_036477555.1 Acidobacteriota bacterium | reverse complement strand
ACGTAGTCGGAAGCCGGCGGCAGGGAGGAGATCCGGAACGATCCGGCGTCGTCGGTCACCGCTCCCCGGCCGCTGATCCCATGGGCGCTGCTGGCGACGGCGACGCTGGCGCCGGCCAGGGGCCAGCCGCGCTCATCCGTCACCTGCCCCCTGAGTCCACCGAGCGTCTGCGCCGCGATATCCGGCCCGGACGCCAGGACGATCGCTCCCAGCATCAGGAGAGCCCAGATTCCCCACCGACCCCTCATTCGGGTCACCGATCCCCCATGCACATGTTGCCTCATTCTACAACGCATGACCCACCAGACCGTGCTCCCGGGGTTGGTCGGCCGCGCGGGGTTCGCCCCGCAGCCGCTGCGCCACCTGGGTCGTGCCGAGATCGCGGATTGTCTTGACCCACAAGGGTTTGTGTCTTATATTGGGGCCACCGATGAGTCGAAAACCGCTGTCCGCAGCACGCCGGATGATCCTGACAATGACGCTGGCCGTCATCGCCACCGCTTTGCTGTCCACGCCTGCTCTCGCACAGAAGACCGATGATCGCGATGTCTCGATCGCTTCGCTCCTCTCCGGTGAGCGGGATGCCGAAGCGGACGTCGCTCTCTCGATCGACGGGCCGTCCGCCTCGCTGGCGGCTCTCTCGGGCCGGACCGACTTCCCGGTTCCGTGCGCGACGCTCTCGCTGGCTGCACTCTCGGAGAGCGAGCCCGGTTCCCTGCGTGGAAGACTTCGTGCGGCGGCCTCGCGCCCGGTGCTTGACGATCCGCGACGGATCGCGGCGGCCAACGGGCGCTATACACTCCAGTACTCCGGTCTCACGACGGCATTCAGTCCCGATCGGGATCGCAACGGCCGTTCCGATCGCCTCGATCGAATCGTCGAGTCGATCGAAGCCGCGCACTCCTATCTGGTCGAACGCGTCGGGTTTCCCTCCCCCGCCCCGCAGGGTGGAACGCTCGACATCCTCTTCGCTCCCCTCGGCCACGGCCTGGAGGGGTATGCGATCGGCGAAGCGGGCACGCCTCCCCGGCTGGTGCTCGATTCGGGACTGCCTGCCGACCGCCTCATGCCGGCCGTCCTCCACCAGATGGCACACGCCTCCCTGCAGAGGATCGTTCCGGGCGACCTGTCGTTCTGGTCCGAGGCGACCGCATCATGGCTGGAAGTGAGCGCTGTGGGCGATCCGGCCGGTGCCGCCGCGGGACTGGCCGCGCGTCTCTCCTCGCCCGACCGTCCACTCGAGGATGACGGGCTGCGCATGATGAGCGGCGCCATGCTCTGGCCGCTTTTCCTCGCCGATCGAACGGGAGATCCATCGATCGTGCGCCAGATCTGGCAGGAGATGTCGTTCGCGGGAGTGGACGGGATCGAGGCCGCGCGACGCACTCTGGTGCGCACCGCGGGGATCACTCTCGAGGAGGCGTTCCGCGAATTCGTTGTCTGGAACCTGCTCACCGGGAGCCGTGATGACGGTGCTCACTATTCGATCGGAGCCCTCCTCCCGGAAAGCCGCCTCATCGCGCTCGACGCAGCGCCGTTCCAGTTTGATCCGGTTGATGCGATCGGGCCGCTCGGCAGCCTCGCCTTCCGCGTTGCGGGAAACCGCAGGAAAGGCGCGCTGAGCCTCGAGATCTACGGCACGGGAGGCCGTCCGGAGGCCGACCTGTTCGCGAGGTTCGAATCGGGAGGGTCGCGGCTGCTCATCCCCGTCCCGATCGATGATTCGGGTGCCGGACGGGTCGATCTGCCGTGGAGTGACGTGGCGGAACTCTGGATCGTACTGCGAAACACCTCGACCACACCGGGCGACGGCGCCCGCTTCGAGGTGCGCGGCGGGCACGACCTCTATGGACCCTACGATCTGGCCAGTTTCACGGCGCAACCTCTCGGTCCGACCCTGCAGCTCGAGTGGACGACCGCCTCCGAGAGCGGCCTGATGGGATGGAACGTGCAGCGCGCGACGACCCCCGAGGGCCCCTTCCTTCGCCTGAACGGGATCGCCCTGCCCGCATTCGGCGAAGGCGGATCGGAGATCGGATACGTCTTCGTCGACGGAAGCGCGAAGCCGGGACGGCGTTACTACTACCGCCTCGAGGGGCTGACGACGCTGGGGCTCACGGAACGCTCGCACACCGTGAGCGGCCGTCTCCCGCGTCGCCCCTAGCCCGGATTTCTCACCGCGCTCAATCGACTCGGCGCCCCTCCCCCTGACCAAGGACGACGAACCGATCGATGCCCGGAGGCTCGAACCGCTCCCGGTAGCCCCTGTTTCCCGGCCAGTCGACCGTGATCCACTCTATCGAAGTTGCGGATCCCAGGCCGAAATGAAGGCGGGGATCCCCCTGCGACAGATAGGACACGGCAGTGCGCGCGTAATGCATACGATCAGTCTCTTCCGCCCGCACGATCACGCGCGCCCCGATCGCATCGAGATTGGGCGCGTGGCCGCGCAGCTCGATCGTCACCCAGTGCGCCGACGGCCCGCCCACGTTGCGCAGCACGACAGCCGGCCCGTTGTTCTGCACCATCAGAACGTCCTGGTCGCCATCATCGTCGTAGTCGAAGCGGACGGCGCCCCGCCCGACATAGGACGCGGTGACGGCGGCTCCGGCACCCGGAACCAGCTCGAATCGCCGGTTCCCGAGATTCCTGTAGAGATGCACCGGCTGCGCGAACGTGATCGAGTCGTTGTACAGCGCGATATTGTCGATGATGTGACCGTTGGCGACGAACAGATCGAGCAGGCCGTCGTCGTCCGGATCGAAGAAGAAGGTGCCGAATCCCAGCGACAGCAGAGACGCGGCCCCCAGCCCGGACGGGAAGGTTCGATCCGAGAAGAATCCGTTGCCTTCGTTGTGGTACAGCTCGTTCGTCTCCTCCGCCAGGTTCGTGACGAACAGATCGAGCAGACCGTCCCGATCGTAATCGGCCATGTCGGTCCCCATACCCGCCTGCGGCAGTCCGTCCTCGGAATAGGCAACGCCGGCGACCTCGGCGACCTCCTCGAACGTCCCATCCCCACGATTGCGCCACAGGAAATTGGGTGTGTCGTCATTCGCCACGTAGAGATCGGCATCACCGTCACCGTCGTAGTCGCCCCAGACGAGCCCCAATCCCTTCCCGGTGCGATCGACGATCCCGGCGGCGACGCTCACGTCCTGAAATGTTCCGTCGCCCCGATTTCGATAAAGAACGTCCGGCTGGCTCTCGAAATTGCGCGGATGACAGACGGTGCGGTAGCCGGGGCGATTCTCGCCGCAGTAGAGATAGCTCTCGAGATCGTAGTCGAGGTAGTTGACCACGTAGAGATCGAGGTCACCGTCGCCGTCGTAGTCGGCGAACCCCGCGCTGGCCCCCCAGCGCGAATCGTCGACCCCGGCCTCCGCCCCCACCTCGACGAAGGTACCGTCCCCTTCGTTGCGGTACAACACATTGGGCCCGTAATAGGTGACGTAGAGATCGCGGTCACCGTCGCCGTCGATGTCCGCAGCCGAGCACCCGAAGCCATAGCGATCCGGCCCGCCGACCCCCGCCGTCGCGGTCGTCTCGTCGAAGCGCCCGCCCCCGCGATTGCGATAGAGCGCCGATCGGGGCGGTGACGCCGGTTCGAACCCCGGCAGTGAGCCACTCTGCACGAAATAGATATCGAGGCGCCGATCGCCATCGTAGTCGAAGACGCAGACCCCGCCGCCGAGCGTCTCGGGGACGTACTTCTCGCCGGTCGCGCCGTTCACATGACGAAAATCGATCCCGGCCTCCTCGGCGGCCGACTCGAACCGCACGAACGGGACAGCAGCCGGCGACCCCGCCAGATCTCCGCCTGCCGGTGGTGCCCCACCCTCCCCCGGCGCGCCGCTGCAACCGGCCGCAAGATGGGCGACGACGAGGAGGAACAAGACGAGTGTGCGGGTGACGGTGTTCGATTTCACGGCCCGAACCCGTCTGACCTCGGGATGAGTTCCATCGCCGACCCTCCCGACTTCGATCGGAGCTGCTCGAATTCCTTCATCTCCGTCCTGAACAGATCCCCCTCGCCACGCGCTTTGTGCAAGAGGGCGAGGTAATAGTGCGGCTCGGCGAACTCCGGGTTGATGGCGATCGACCTGCGCAGCGCAGCGACCGCTGCGTCCAGGTTGTTCTCCGTCCCCTCGAGGCGGCCGAGTTCCATGTAGGCGCGCTCACTCTGCGGCGAGAGCCTCAGGCTCTCCTGCAGGGCCCGCCGTGACTCGGCATAGTCGCCGAGCGCCAGCCAGGTCGATCCGAGATAGAGATGCACCTCGGAGTCACCGGGGTCTTCGCGCGCGATCGCCTGCAGTTCCTCGAGCGCCGTCCGGTAATCCTCCCGGTTGAAGGCGTCCATCGCCGCGAGCCGGCGGCCCCCGACCCGATTCTCCACATGCCGGCGTTCGAGCACCTCGCGATGCCTTCGCCGCAGATCGGCTGCCGCCTCATCCTCGCCGAGGCGCGCCTTGACGGTCGCCAGATGGCTCAGTGCCGCGACATGCGCCGGAGAGCGATCGAGCGCCGCGATCAGGGCACCACTGGCCGCGGCGAGGTCCCCCGTCTCCTCCAGCGCCAGGCCGAGGACGTAGTGCGCCTCGGGAGAGTCGGGATCCAGATCGAGAGCCCGGCGGGCCGCCTTCTCGGCGGCCGCGCCATCGCCGGTGCGCGACAGCAACAGGGCCGCCTTGATCGCGGCGCCGGGATGGCCGGGGTTGTGGAGGCGCGCCTCCTCCACCTCACGCAGCGCGCCTTCGAGATCCCCCGTCGCGCTCTTCACGTCGGCGAGTCCGAGGCGCGCGGAGGGGGATCGGGGGTCGATCGCGAGCGCCTCGAGATAGCGCAATTCCGCCGCGCGGAGCCGGTTGGTGCGGGCGTAGACGGCGCCGATCATTTCCAGGATGCGGTGCTCGCCGGGTGCTTCCTCGAGAGCAGCGAGAAGGTGCGGCTCCGCCCCCTCCATGTCGCCGCTCCGGAACAGCCCGATCCCCTGCCGCAGCGCGGTACCGTATGGCGGCCGCGCCGATCCCGACTCCCGATCGGGGCTCCCGCTCTTCGCTCCCTCCGTCCCGGAATCTTCGAAGCCGCTGGAGCAGGAGGTGACGAGCAGCGCGAGGAGGACGAACGCGGCGGGTCGAGCGTGCATTCGCCGGTGCAACATCCGCTCATTCTATACCACCGGGAATTTCGCTATACTGCGCCTCCCCGGAGGGACCGCGTGCTGGCGATCAAGACCGAGATCGAAGGAGCCATTCGCGCGCTTTTGTTGAAGCGCCACGGTGCGGCGCCCGCGCGCATCGTCGTCGAGTACCCCCCGAACCCGGCGCTGGGTGATCTCGCTTCCCCGGTGGCCTTCGAGCTGGCCCGCTCACTTCGCAAGGCGCCCCGCGACATCGCCCGGGAGCTGGCGGGCGACCTCGACCTGCCGGCCGGCGTGGATCGGATCGAGGCGGGCGGCGCGGGATACCTGAATTTTTTCCTCGAACGCCCGACCGCTGTCCGCGCCCTGGCGACCGAAATGGAATCGTCCGCGGCCCCGTCGGAGGCCGCGCCCAAGCTGATCGTCGAACACACCAACATCAACCCGAATAAGGCGGCTCACATCGGGCACCTGCGCAACGCCGTGCTCGGCGATACGCTGGCGCGGTCGCTGCGCCTGCTCGGCCATCGGGTCGAGGTGCAGAACTACATCGACGATACGGGGGTGCAGGTCGCCGATCTCGTGATCGGGTTTCTGGAGATCCGGCGCGAGACGCTCGAACAGGTGCGCGCCCTCGAGGGCCGTTTCGATCACCTGTGCTGGGATCTTTACGCGCGCGTGACGAAGCTGTTCGAGAGCGACCCGGAGAAGAAGACCCTGCGGCCGATCGTCCTCAAGCATCTCGAGGAGGGCACGGGCGACACGGCCGCACTGGCCGCGCACCTCAGCCGCCGCATCGTCAACTGCCATCTCGACACCATGGCGCGCATCGGGGTGCGCTACGACCTCCTTCCCTGGGAGGGGGAGATTCTCGCCTTCCGCTTCTGGGAGATCGCCTTCGCACTTCTCAAGGAACGCGGCGCGATCACGCGGGTCGAATCGGGAGATCGCGCGGGATGCTGGGTGATGGCGCTGGAGGGCCCGCAGTTCGAAAACCTCAAGGAGGGCGAGAAGATCATCGTCCGCAGCAACGGCACGGTGACTTACGTCGGCAAGGACATCGCCTACCAGATGTGGAAGTTCGGCCTCCTGCCCGCCGATTTCCGCTACGAGGTGTTCCGCGAAGAAGAGGACGGGCACTCTGTCTGGTCGACGACGCGCGCGGAGGGATCACCGGATCACCCACCGTTCGGCAGAGGGACGATGGTCTACAACGTGATTGACGTCCGCCAGGGCTACCTGCAGGCGATCGTTGCCGAGGGCCTTCGCGCCCTCGGGCACGGTGAGTGCGCTGACCGATCCATCCACTTCGCCTACGAGATGGTCACCCTCACCGGGCGCAGCGCTGACCGGCTCGGCGCGGCCCGTCCACCGGGTGAAGGGGCTCGCGGCTCGGTCGAGATGTCGGGCCGCAAGGGCGTCGGCGTCAAGGCGGATGATCTGCTCGATACGCTCGAGAACCAGGCGCGGCGGGAGGTGCGCGAGCGCAATCCGGAGATCGACGAGACCGAGACCTCGCGCATGGCGCGAGCCATCGCGGTGGGCGCCGTGCGCTACTTCATGATCAAATTCGCACGCACGACCGTGCTAGCCTTCGACTTCGAGGATGCCCTGTCGTTCGAGGGGGAGTCGGGTCCCTATTTGCAATACTCCGTCGTCCGCGCAGCCGGCATCTTCGGAAAGATGGCCGCCGCCGGCGGCCCGGACGAGGATCAGGCGGCGCGATGGACCCGTGAGGGCGCGTTCGATCCACCCCCCGGTGAAGCCGCCGAGGAGCACTGGGCCCTGCTGATGCAGATCGCCCGTTTCAGCGAGACGGTGACCGGCGCCGTGGAGTCGCTTGAGCTCTCACAGATCGCAAAGTACACCTTCACGCTCGCGCAGCGTTTCAACACCTTCTACCACAAGTACCCGGTCATGAAGGAGACCGACGAGCGCTGGCGCCGCGCGCGCGTCGTCCTTACCTATTTGTTTCGCGCCCAGATGACGCGGGCGCTCGAGGTCATGGGGAT
>JAZGDH010000222.1:0-2397 GCA_036477555.1 Acidobacteriota bacterium | reverse complement strand
CCGTAACCCTTGCTGTTGTTGAACCACTTGACTTTGCCACTCGCCACTGGGGTGAACCCCTCCTTTCGCTTCCCTTGCGGTGAATCTCAATTCACGCCACCGCCAGCGTCCTGTCCGGGACGGTTCGGACAAAATAAATCCACAAAAGCGGCTGCGCTCTTGTGGAATTTCCGTCCATCACTCCATGCTGACTTGCTCACTTCTTGAATCGTACCGCTTGAAATTTAACGCTATTAGGGCGTGAGTGTACGACCGACTTTGTACCTTGTCAATCAGATTTTCCTCTCTCGATGCATCTCGGGGACCGAGCTGAGCAGGTTGCGCTTCTGTTCCCGGAGCGCCTGGATCTCGCCGCCGACCCGGCCCAGCAGGACGGAGCTCCCTGCTCCATTTCCTGACTCGAGTTCACGACTCGCCAGCCGGATCTGCCCCTCGATCGACTGCAGTGAGTGCAGGTCCTCCTCGAGCCGCTCGCCGAGCGCTGCCGCGGCGGAGTTGAACGCCTCCTCCATCTCCTTGAAGTTGTCGTTCTTACGCAATGTGAGGCGCGTTCCCCAGTAACCCGACTCGACGTCACGCAGTCCTCGAGTAACGCGGTAGACGACGCCGGCCGTCTTGTGGGTTTCGAGGATCTCGATGCCGAAGATCGCCACGACGAACAGGACACCGGTGCCGATGATGAACAGCACCGTACGCATGTCGGCTTTCGTCAGCCCGTGGGCCAGCGCGGGGGATGTCTCGAGGAGTGCACGCGCGCGATCCAGGCTCAAGAGGTGAACGAGGACGGCCGAGAGGACGACGAGAAACGCCATCCCCAGCACGGCGACCATGGCGGTGCGGATCTGGTACGAGCGGTCGACCATGTAATTTCGCCGGCGGCCAAGGAGGCGGCCGAACCAGCCATGGCGACGTCTGTCGGCAGAGGCCGATCGGTCGACGCCTGACATCACGCTGTGCGTCTGGGACCGTTCCTCTTGCGGGCGGGGCACGTCCATGCGATCTCCGAGACGGGCCTCCGGGCTGTCCGTCTCGTGGCCCGAATATAGGTTCCGTCCCGAGCATTGTCAAATAAATGCCATCCTTTCAGCCATATGTGCGACGTCGCTTTCCGCGGCAGTCCATGTCTGCTACATTCGTCGCGGGATGGGGCGGCGGGTGATCCCGTTACCGGGTGCGGAGGGCTCATGACACGGTTCGATCTGAAGACACTTCTAATGAGCGCCATGGTCTTGACCGTAACGCTCTTCCCCAGTTCCTCCGCCCGGGCGCAGCATCCGGACAGTCTACGGGGCGAAGATCGGCCGAAGGAGCGGCTCGGCGTCTACCAGAGCGTCGACCTGCCGGCCGATCTCTCAGCGCTCGGGAAGCAGGATCGGGCCGCCCTTCGGATGCTGATCGAGGCGGCGGAAGTGATCGACGGCCTGTACTGGAAGCAGATGGGGCGACAGGCGCTCGAGGCTCGAGCCGCGTTCCGCGATCCGGTCGACCCGCTCGACCGCATCATCGCCCGCTACGTCGCCATCAACTACGGCCCGTTCGACATGCGGAATGGAATGAGCCGATTCGTCGTCGTCAACGGGGACGACCGACCACGCCTGCCCGGAGCCGGCTTCTATGCGGAGGACCTGACGAAGGCGGAGTTCCATCGGTTCGTGACGAGACATCCGCACCTCCGAGAGGAGTTCGAGCGCGCCAATACGATGATTCGCCGGGTCGACGACGCGCTCATCGCCGTCCCGTTCGAAATGATTTACCTCGAAGAGCTGGAGGAGGCGGCGGAAGCCCTGAAGCAGTCGGCCGCCCTCGTGCGAAGTCCGAGTCTGCGGCGCTATCTCTCGTTGCGTGCGGAAGCTCTGACGAGTGGAGATTACTTCCGCTCCGACATGGCGTGGCTCGACGTCAAAGACAATCTCATTGATGTCGTGATCGGGCCGATCGAAACGCACAACGACGGACTACTCGGACTGAAGGCCTCCTACGAGGCGGCGGTTGTCGTCGTGGATCTGGGCGAGACGAAGATGCTCGATCTTTACTCCGGGCACCTCGACGCGATGTCGCGCGCGCTGCCGGTGGAGGATCGGTATCGGGCGGAGAAGGTGCCGCCGGGAAATGTTCTCGAGGTCGTGAACGTCGTGCGCTTTGCGGGTGACTTCAACGCGGGCATCAAGAAGATCGCGGCCTCACTCCCGAACGACGAGAGGGTGATCCGCGAGAAGGGCGCCAAGAAACAGATCTACAAGAACGTCCTGGAGGCGAAATTCGATGCCATTCTCGAGCCGATGGCGCGAATGTTCCTCTCCAGGCGTGCGCAGAAGAGGGTGACACGCGAAGCGTACATCACCAACATCCTGATGCACGAGCTGGCCCACACTCTGGGCATCGACTACGTGGCGGGGG
>JAZGDH010000221.1:0-5038 GCA_036477555.1 Acidobacteriota bacterium | reverse complement strand
CCGGACCCGCAGCGGATCCAGGTCGCGAGTGAAGCGATCTCCGACGCGCTCAGCAACCAGTATCTGCTTTGCTATCTTCCCGAGGATCCCGACAGGAAGGGATGGCGCTCGATCGATCTCAAGGTAAGGCGATCGGATCTCGAGGTTCGCGCCCGCCGCGTCTATACCCGGACTCTCGATACGATCGAAGGGAACGGCGAGCCGCAGAAAGACGCTCCGTAGATCGCCTCAGGAGCCGGCCGCACCGCCGCGCACCGGTCCGGCGGCCGGATCACCCTGTGACGCATCTTCCCGCGACACACCCACTCGTGACACACCCTCCTGCCAGTTCAGCGACCGGCACTCGATCAGAAGCTCGCAGACGACGCACTCCTTCATCTTCTTCAGGCTGGAGATGACGGTTCCGAAGCAATCTTTCATCGGATGTGGCAAGGGGATCTCCGGTGAATCTGCGGGTCAGCATCACGGTTTCAAAGAATGATCTACAAAGGCGGTTCGCGGTGTCAAGCCCGCGTATGAATTGAAATGACACCACCCTTGTCCTATACTCGCCGCGACTTCGGCCCTGCGTCGGTTGAGTGACCCTTCCCCGGGCCGGCGATCCGGGCGCTGGGGGTTCTAAAGCCCGCATGCCAGGAAAAATCCGGCTCATCGCCTGTCTCGCGTCTCTCGCCCTCATTTTCGTCCCTTACGGGGCCCTCGGCGGCGCCTCGCTCAAGGATCAAATGCGGTTCGGAGTCGAGGCGGCCGAGCAGGGCCTCTGGCGCGAGGCGATCTTCCGCTGGGAGAAGTATCTCGAGGCGCGGCCGGACGACCCCCGCGTGCGCAACAACCTGGCGGTGGCTTACGAGAGCCTGGGCGATTTCGAGGGAGCGCGCCATCAGTACGAGGAGGCGTTGCGCCTCGATCCGGATCGGAAGGAGATCCGTGAGAACTACGACGACTTCCGGCAGCTCCTCGATCTTCTGGCCGCCCGATCCGCATCCCCCGGAGAGACCCCCGGAGAAATCGATGAATAGCACCCCTGCCCCGGGGCGGCGCGCGGCGCGCGCCCGACGATTCGGCGCCGTCACCGCGCTGCTGCTCATCGTGGGGCTGCTGCCGCCCCTCCACGCGAAGAAAGTGACGCGCGTCAACCTGACGGTGCCGTTGCCGTCCCGGATGTCGATGGAAGGATTGCGCACCGTTCTCGTGACCCGCTTCATCATCGATCGGGCCGACGATCAGGTCGACATCAACGGGGAGCTGGTCCCCCTGCTCCGCCGCCAGTTGCGCCGGCGCTCGAACCTCGATGTTCTCGACGTCGCCCCGCCGGCCCTCCCCGAGCAGCCGATCGAGCAACTCCTCGCCAACACCGGATTCTGGAGGAAACTGGCGTCGAAATACGGCGCCGATCTGGTGATCGCGGGAGTGGTCAGCTTCGAGCTCTCGGATCGCTCCGGCTTCATCCAGCGGGACGAGATCTCTCCTCTCACCGGCCAGCGCGTGAGGCGCACGCGATTCGTGGACCGCGAGGGGATCCTGCTGGACATGAACATGTTTTTCATCAGGGGATCGACCGGCCGCCTCGATTACGAGGACCATTTGACGGGAGAGGACACGATCATCGGCCGGGGGACCGACCATCTCACCACCCTCTTCTACATGTTCGAGCAGTTCGAGGACGACATCCTGGGGATCATGATCCCCAGCGCGAAGACGGTGCAGCGATACCTGTTCACCGATTAGTGCCCGCGGGAGGGGGTCTCCCCGCCCGCGCAGGAGGTCCGGTTTGAAAACGCTTTTTAGGGCGACCCTCATCCTGGTGGTGGTCGCGCTGCTGATCCCCGCCACGGCCTGGGGCTTCGGCAAGAACAAGATTAACTACAAGCGTTTCGACTGGAACATTTACAAGTCCCCGCACTTCGACGTTTACTATTACGACGACGAAGAGGTCCTGCTCCAGCAGATGGTCTCCTACCTGGAGAGCCAGTACCTGAGGATCTCCGAGATCCTCGATCACGAGATTAGTTTCCGCATCCCGGTCATCTACTACAAGACGCATGTCGAGTTCGAGCAGACCAACATCAGCCTCGGGTTCATACCCGAGTTCGTCGCCGCCTTCGCCGACCCGATCGAGCACCGGATGGTCCTGCCGGTCGACAGCCCGCCGGATGAGCTGTACGCCCTGATCGGGCATGAGCTGACGCACGTCTTCGAGTTCAGCATCCTGTTCCAGCAGTCGGTGACGCGCGCCTACCGTTCACGCACGCCCGGCTGGGTGATGGAGGGGCTGGCGAGCCACCTGGGCGAAGACGAGGACAGCTTCGACAAGATGATCATCCGCGATGCGGTCGTGAACGGCCTGATCCCGCCGATCCACCGCGTGCAGGGGCTCACCTTCCTGACCTACCGTTACGGGCAGGCGGCGTTCGATTTCATCGAGGAAAAGTACGGCTCGGAGGGGGTTCGCGCCTTCCTGTGGGAGTTCCGCAAGGCTCTCCTGCAGAACGACATCCGGAAACCGATCCGGGATGCATTCGGCATCGACGGCGACGAGTTCGACCGCCAGTTCAAGAAGTATCTGCAGAAGCTCTACCTGCCGACGCTGCTCGAAAAAAAGGAGGCGGAGGATTACGGGCAGGAGATCATCTCGCGCCGCGAGCGCGAGCGGAGACGCACCGGCATCGTCACCTTCTCGCCGGCCCTCTCTCCGTCCGGCGACCTGATCGCGGCGATGACCAATCGGTGGCAAGACCTCGACGTCGCCATCCTGTCGGCGAAGGACGGCAAGGTGATCCGCAACCTGACGAAGGGGTTCACCAACCAGTTCGAGTACCTCACGTACGGTGCGTTCGAGGGCAAGAAGGACATCACCTGGTCGCCGGACGGCAACAGCGTGGCGTTCCTGGCCCGGCGGGAGAACGAGAGGGTGCTGCTGGTCTACGATGCCCTCAAGGGGAAACTGGACGAACGCATCAGCCTCCCCGGCGTCGATGATGAGCTCTCCCCCGCCTGGAGCCCGGACGGAAAATCGATCGCGTTTCAAGGGAACGCGAACGGGGTCGTCGACATCTTCGCGCTGCAGCTTGAAAGCCGCGAGATCGTGAACCTGACTCAGGACCCGTTCTACGACGGCAACCCCGCCTGGTCGCCCGACGGTAGCCAGATCCTCTACAACCGCCGGATCAATGCGTTCGACAAGGTCTTCATGGTCGACGTCTCCGACCCGAGCCGCAAGATCCAATTGACGTTTGGTGACAGCTCCGACATCCAGCCGTCCTATTCCCTCGACGGGCAGACGGTCTATTACTCCTCGGATGCCGGCGGCGGTATCTTCAACCTGTATTCCCTGAGCCTCGAGACCGGCGAGCTCCGCAAACTGACCGACGTCGTGGGGGGGATCTTCACTCCGCTCGAGCTCCCCTCCGAGGCGGGGAAGAGCTCCCTCATCCTCACCTCGTACAGCCGGGGAGAGTTCCGGCTGTTCCGGATGCTGCCGGGCGAGCCGGAGGCGGTGAGCCATCCCGCCGACCAGGCGCAGGAGCCGGTGGAGCTGGAGCCGTTCCGGCCGCCGGTGCAGCTGTCGCTCGACGACGAGAACAAGACGACCTACGACAAGCTGAAGTGGCACATCTCCAGCCCGCCGTCGGTCCTCATCGGCGTGGCCGACGACGGCACCATCCTGAGCAACGCGCAGATCGTCGTCTCCGATCTGCTCGGCGACCACCGGTACTTCTTCAATTTTCAGTCGGTCTCGAGCTTCTCGAACTTCTCCTTTCAGTACATCAATCTGAAAGCCCGACACAACTGGGGATTTTTTGCGCGCGACTTCCGGGATTTCTACATCGCCCAGTCCCTCTCGACCGGCGCCACCCGGCAGGGCCGGCAGTTCCGCAGCTTCACCGATGTCGGCGCCAACATCGACTACCCGATCAGTCGCTACTACCGGATCAGCGCCCAGGCGGGATACTCGATCCGGACCATCGACCGCCCGGTCTCAGCCATCGACTCGAGCGGGTTTCCCTTCACGGCATTCATCGAGCAGGAGGAGCAGTTCCCCTTTCTCGGCTGGAGTCTGAACGGCGACACCGTCCGCTACAAGCGGTTCGGCCCGTACCACGGCCAGCGGTTCCAGATCTCCCAGCAGTACGCGCCAACGGTCAGTTCGTCGATCAGCGCCCAGGGCGGGATTCCCGTCACTGATCTCCCGGACGGCTCTTTTCTGAATACCTTCGTGGACTACCGGCTCTACCGCCGCGCGACCTCACGGTCGCTGTTCGCCTTTCGCCTGGCCGGGATCACCAGCAACGGAGGGAATTTCGATCTGTACTCGTTCGGAGGGCTCAATCAACTGCGCGGCTACGAGTACCGCGAGTTCTTCGGCAGCCGCATGGCCTGGATGAACCTGGAGTTCCGCTTCCCGCTGATCGACGCCCTGGCGTTTCCCTTCGGCATGATCCGCGACATTCGCGGATTCTTTTTTCTCGACATCGGGACCGCCTGGGGCGGCGCCATCGGCCCTGGAATTGACAGCAGCGAGACGTTCGCGCATGAACGCGTCGGGTTTAACCTGACCGATCCCGCATTCGGAAATTTTGTCGGTGGCGTCAGAAGCTTCGATTTCTGGGACTCCAAGAACAACGAACTCGGCGACGGCCGCGCCGCATATGGATTCGGCGTGGGATTCTACCTCGGGCCGTTCCAGCTGACGTGGGCGTTCGCGCACACCGTCAAGAACACGATCGAGGTGGCTTGCGACCCCCTGGTCGTCGGCAACCCCACGGGCTGTAATCTCGGAGACCGCGCGCGGATCGATGACCCGTTCCGCCCGGCCGGATCGATCACCACCTTCTACATCGCGCGGGAGTTCTAGCGAGGGGGATCCCGGCCGCGAGGGGGCGCGGGGCGGCTGGGTGGTGCCTCAGTAACTTCCCGCCCGGCGCAGCGCCAGCGCGGCCGCGACGAGCCCGAGAACGGCGCCCGACGAGGCGAGCCACACGGTCGCCCCGACCGATAGAAACGACCCGAAGACGACCGCCAGGAACGGGCTGCCGCG
>JAZGDH010000220.1:0-11040 GCA_036477555.1 Acidobacteriota bacterium | reverse complement strand
AGGCGACGAGGCCGCTCGGCAGATGCGTGATGCGGACCGCGGAGTCGGTGACGTTGACGTGCTGTCCCCCGGCACCGCTGCTCCGGTAGGTGTCGATGCGCAAGTCCTTGTCCTGGATATCCACTTCGATGTCGTCATTGAGATCCGGGTAGGCGTAGACCGATGCAAACGAAGTATGGCGTCTCCCGGATGCATCGAACGGCGAGATTCGGACCAGGCGGTGCACGCCGTTCTCGGCCCGCAGAAAACCGAAGGCGTTGTGGCCGCGCACCATCATCGTGGCGCTCTTGATGCCGGCCTCGTCGCCCCGCTGGTGATCGAGGGTCTCGATCTTGTAGCCACGCGCCTCGGCCCAGCGCATGTACATCCGGTACAGCATCTCGGCCCAATCCTGCGATTCGGTTCCGCCCGCCCCGGGGTGGATGGTCAGGATGGCATTGCCCCCGTCGTGCTCACCGGTCAGCATCAATTCCAGCTCGCGGGAGTCGAGGGCCTCGACGAAGTCGGCCACGGCGCGTTCGAGATCGTCGTGAACGTCCTCCCCCTCGCCGGCCAGGTCGAGGCAGGCCTGCACGTCCTCTGCTTTCTTCTGCAGGGAGCGGAATCCTTCGAGCTCTTCGGTCAGACGGGTCCGTCGTTGCAGGAGCGACTGGGCCTGGGTGGGATCGGACCAGAGGTCCGGTGCGGCGGCGCGCGCGTCGAGCCGTTCGAGCTCGCGGCTCAGGGATTCCAGATCAAAGATGCCCCCGAAGCTCATCGTACCGTTCCCGGTGGGAATCGGCCTTGCGGACGAGCTCATCGAGTTCCAGACTCCTGGGCAACTTCGTCATGACGTCACATGTCCCGGTTGGAGATTCGAGCCGCGCCGGCGAAACAGGCCGCGCATGAGGATCAACACGGTGAGTATAGCACACGCCCACGCGCCTCCATCGGAGAGGCGCGCGCAGAGAGTCAGGCCGCTGCGCGGATGAATGCGCCCCAGGAGCAGCGCACTCTCCTCGAGTCGGGTGCGCTCGACGATGCGTCCGTATGGATCGATCAGAGCGCTGATCCCGGTGTTCGCAGCACGCGCCAGGTCCCGTCTCAGCTCGACCGCTCGCACCCTCGCCATGGCGAGATGCTGATAGGGCCCGGCGCTGCGCCCGAACCAGGCATCGTTGGTGATGTTGACAAGAAAGGACGCGCCGCGACCGATGCGCGTCACGACGCGGGGAAAGATCGCCTCGTAGCAGATGACGGTCGCCGCCGGACCGGCCCGGGTCGGCAGAGGATCGTAGCGGCGCCCCGGCTCGAATTCGGCGATCGCTCCTTCAACCAGCGGATTCACGAAGAAGAGCAGCGGGCCGAACGGGACGTATTCTCCAAACGGGACGAGGCGCACTTTGTCGTAGGTCGGACCGAGTGTCCCATCGGCGCCGATTCGGAAGGCGCTGTTCAACGCCAGCACGCGCCCCTCCTCGACGCGGTAGTCGACGCTACCGGCGATCAGCTCGATGTCGAGCTCCTGCACGAGCGCGACGACCCGATCGGCAAATCCGGTGCGTTCCACGACCGCCGGGACCTCGCCGCCGCGGGCCGCTACCGGCTGTCTAAACGAAAATGGGCTCGACGATTCGGGCCACAGGACGATGCGGGCTCCTGCGGCCGCCGCACGGCGAGTCATGGTCATCAGATCGCCTACGATTTCCTCCTCCGCTCCGCCTCTCCATTTTCGTTCCTGCGCGACATTCCCCTGGACCAGCGCGATCCGCACACCCTCCCCCGCGGTTGTACCCCTGACCAGAACGACCGCGCCCGCCAGGTGGGCGAGCAGTACGAGGGTGAGAATGACGGCAGGCGCCAGGATCGTCCGGCGTGCGCCGCGGACAGTGCCGAGGATCAGGGCTGTGATGGCGACATTGCAGGCCGCGACGAGCAGCGAGACGAGGTAGACGCTTCCCAGCGCCGCGCTCTGCAGGAGCGGGAGGTTTTCGGACTGCGAGTACCCGAGCAGACCCCACGGAAACCCGCCGAACGCCCGGGCCCTCAATAGCTCGAGGGCGACCCACGCGATCGGCGCGATCAGCAGACCGGCCGGGCCGTGATGCCGCCGCCAGTGCGCCGCGATGGCGGCGAACGCGCCGATGAACGCGGCGAGATAGACGACCAGGAGCGAGAGCGACGCGATTGCCGCAAACCGGGACAGGCCGCCGAATCTCTCCATGACGGGAACCAGCCAGTAGAGCAGGATCGCGAAGAAGGCACCTCCGGCCAGCAGCCCGAGTCCGAACGCCTTGCGGAACCTGCTCTCCCCCACCGCAAGGAGCAGAGGCACGAGGGCGATGAACGCCAGAGGGAAAAGATCGAAACGCGGGTAGGACAGCGCGAGCAATGCGCCGGAGAGGATCGCAAGACCGGGTCGGATGAACCTCGGGATCTCAGGGAAGTTCATGCAGCAGCAGGCGGAGCGGCTCCCGGACATCGACGGCGCCGGCCGCAGCCTGCTGCAGACCGGCATGAAACAGGGTGTTCATCCCGTCCCGGGCACAGCGCTCGCGCATCGACGGAGCGTCCGCGCCTGGCGGGAACGAGGCCGCCAGCGGCCCCGGCAGGAATTCGAAGACCGGCTCGAGGTCGATCACCCCCGACTCGCGGCATGAGACACACCCCTGGGTGAGGAAGTAACGCCCGGGACCGGCGGCGCGGTGTGACGGACCTGGAGAGAGCAGATCGTGCAGGTCGAACGGATGTCGGCACGAGCCGCAAAGCCGCTCGAGGAGGCGCGTCGCGAGAATCCCGGCGATCGATCCGGTCGACTTCGCTCTCCCGCGGGTCGATCGGCTCAGCCATTCAGCCGCCTCGAACGCATCACCCGCCGGGATCGGGGCGATCAGGACCTGCCGGTTCGCCAGTTCCAGAATCGGCCCGGGATCCTCGCGGAGATCGATCTCCGGCAGCAGGAGAAGATCCGGCTGCGCTTCAAGCGCGCGCGAGATCCGGACGTCGAGCGGAATCGGGTCGTCGCCAATTCCCTCCAGCGCCTGCACCTCCGGTCTGCGGGGCAGCCAGCTCCCGAGCGCCGCGCGCGATGGCAGTGCATCCTCGAGCAGATCGAGCGCCGCTCCGGCGCCCGCAGCCCTCTCTTCGGGGCCCGGACCCGCGACGAGAATCAGGCCACGGCGTTCGCTGCACACCGAATCGAGCGCCGAAGCCAGCTCCGGAAGCCGCGCCCACCGCACCTCACGCCCGAGCTCGCGCACGCGACGATCCCTCAGATCGAGAATCGAGCTCCCGCCTTCGATACCCGGTAGCGCACGAACCGATGCGATCAGGCGTCGGTCGTCGGCGCGCAGGGCCACCCGCCCCTCTCGTGGGACGACCCGCCCGCGCGCCGCCATTCCTGAAATCCCTTCGAGCAGCTGCATGATACCCGGGTAGGCGCCACGCGGGATCGGAATGAACTCCGTACCGTCTCCGCTGCCGTTGAGGGCGGCCCGTGCCGCGCCTCCATGCGGCTCGATCCGAATGCGCCGCGATCCGCGGCGCATCGCCTCTCCGCCGATCGCCCGCAGCCAATCGGAGGAAGCAGCGTCGGCACGCAACAACTCGGGCAGGGCCGGGCGGATTCCCCGGCTCCGATCTGAGATGACGAAAAGATTGTCGCCCGCGGCACGGTACAGGATGCCGGGTTCAATCTCACCTGGATACCAGCGCTGCAGGGAGGCCGCGATCAGGGCGGGAGGGCAGACGATCGGCTCGACGCGAAGTCCGGTCAGCTGTTCGACCGCCGGGATGAGCGACGGCCGATCCGCCGTGGCAACCGCCAACTCCATGACGCCGTCCTCCACGCGAACCGGCAGCATGCCGTAGTGATGCGCGAGGCGGGCGGGGATCAGATCGATCGCCGGGGTGGCGCGGATCGATTCGAACAGGTCGGGGGCGATCGCGGCCAGGTGATCGCGGAGAAACAGGTGGAACGCGGCCGGCGTGACATTCCCGGCCTTGAGCAGGTTGTATCCCAATCGGCCGCCCCGCAGCCGCTGCTCATCCAGACCGCTCCGCAATCCCGAGCGTGACACGAGACCGCGCTCGATCAGCAATTCCCCGAGCAACCGCCGCTTCTCCCCTCCACTGCGTACCCACTCCACTCAGTTGGCCTCCTTCAAGACCCAGGGATCAAGATTCTCCGACTCGCGGATCCTCTTCGCGACGATTTCCGCCACTGCCCGATCGCGATAGCGGCCGACGCGCACGCGATGGATCGGCTCCCCCCCGACATGTCCCTGTGTGACGATCACCCTGAGACCCGCCGCCACGAGTCGACTCTGCAGCCTTTCAGCACGATCCCGGCTGCGGGTCACGAGGGCCTGAATCACATAGGCCCCCTCCTCGCCGGCCTCCCGGGGGGGACTGCCCTTCAGATCCTCACTACGAATCGAAGACCGGGACCCGGGCACCCCCAACTTCTTATAGAAGGTGAGATCCACGTCGGTCGACTTCGGGTCGTTCCCTGCACCGGCCGGCTCTTCTTCCGTACTGGCGGGCCGCTCCCGCCAGGCCATTGAACCGCTGCCGGCCCACCGGGACAACCCGAGCATCACCCCCGACAGGCCCAGAACCGCAATCACGAGGAAGCGCATCCTCCCCGGCGCCCTCAACCCTGGCCCCCGGCCGCCTGCGGCACATCCCCCTCCTCGGGGCTCGAGACCCCGACCGAGTTCTTGCCCGAATTCTTGATTTTCTGCATGGCCCGGTCGGCGCAGCGCACCAGGGCGAGGCTCGTACGGGCGTGCTCGGGATAGGAGGCAACTCCGAAAGAGGCCGTGAGGGCCATCCCCGGTGTGTCATCGACGAGGAAGGATCGGGCCCCGAGAGCCGCACGCAGGCGCTCGCCCAATTCGCGGGCGCCTTCACGCTCGGTCTCCGGCAGCACGATGCAGAACTCGTCGCCCCCGTAGCGGAACAGTTTGTCGCTTCCGCGGATCGTGGTGATCAGTCGGCGCGAAACCTCCCGCAACGCCTTGCTGCCGATGGCGTGACCGTAGCGGTTATTGACCTCCTTCAGGTTATCCATGTCGAGGAAGATCAGCGACAGGCCCGTCTTGTAGCGGTGCGCGCGGTACACCTCTTCGCTGAGGAACCGATCGAAGTAGCGACGGTTGTACGACTCCGTCTGATCGTCCTTGATGACCAGGTCGCGATAACGCTCCACGACCATGGCGTTGACCAGCGCCGGCAGCAGTTCCGGGACCAGGCGGCTGACTCGATCCATCTCGTCGAGCGGCAGCGACTGACGGTCCCGTGCCAGCAGAAACATGCCGATCAGCGCCCCGGTGCCGGGCAACGGAATCGCCAGGACCTCCTCGACCGAGAGGTTGCGCAGCGCGGCGGGGGCGCGCGTGACGATCGGACTCCAGGACGAGGGCGGTCCGTGACCGCGGATCTCGGCAAGGTCGAGAGTCAGGAGCCCCCGGCGCAATGGATCATCAGGAGCAATGTGGCAGGACTTGAGATGGAAGGTGTCGTTCTCGTCGTCGTACAGATAGAGGAGGGCGGCCGAGGTCTGGCCGTAATCCATGACGGCGCGCACCATGCCATCGGCCACCGCCTGAAGATCGATCTGCCGCGCCACCGCCAGCGCCGCGCGGCAGATTCGGAGCTCATCGATCAGGCGATCGGGATCGCTCATTCATCTCCTCCGGGGTCGGTCGTCCGCTTGCGGGCGGCGCCCCCGGCGCGATGCTCGGTTAATCTTTGTCGCCCCCGCCGAATGCCTTGATGAAGTTGATCGGCATCGGGAACAAAATGGTGGAATTCTTCTCCGTCGCGATCTCCGTCAGGGTCTGCAGATAGCGGAGCTGGAGCGTCGTCGGGTTCTGCGAAATCCGGTCAGCCGCGTTGGCCAGCTGCTCGGAGGCCTGCAGCTCCCCCTCCGCGTGGATTATCTTCGCACGTTTCTCGCGCTCCGCCTCCGCCTGTTTCGACATGGCCCGCTGCATTTCGGGCGGCAGGTCGACATGCTTGACTTCGACGGCCGAGACCTTCACGCCCCAGGGATCGGTGTGCTTGTCGAGGATCTGCTGCAGCTCGGCGTTCAGCCTTTCCCTCTGGCTGAGCAAATCGTCCAGCTCGGCCTGGCCGAGCACCGATCGCAGTGTCGTCTGGGCCAGCTGCGAGGTTGCGTAGTGGTACTGCTCGACCTCGACCACCGCCTTGCGCGGCTCGAGGACGCGGTAAAAGATGACTGCATTGACCTTCACCGACACGTTGTCGCGCGTGATCACATCCTGCGGCGGCACATCGTGCACGACGGTCCGCAACGAGATGCGTACCATCCGATCGATCGGAAACAGCACGATCACGATACCCGGCCCCTTGGCCGCGGCCAGCAGGCGACCGAGGCGGAAAATGACACCCCGCTCGTACTCGTTGAGGATCTTGATGCTCGAGATCAGCCACAGCACAAAGACCAGGATGACCGTGAGCAGTGGAGCGGTGATAAATCCGGTCACGAAACCTCCTTCGCGCCCCGGGGGCGCGTCACGACATCTCCTCCACGT
This sequence comes from Acidobacteriota bacterium, assembly GCA_036477555.1. Classification (GTDB taxonomy): domain Bacteria; phylum Acidobacteriota; class Polarisedimenticolia; order Gp22-AA2; family Gp22-AA2; genus JAPUIN01. Next base: position 4,501 of record JAZGDH010000220.1, on the reverse strand, counting down.
CCAGGCACAGGGCCTCCACTTTTCTGACCCGCACCCTCGCCCCCTTGCGCACCGGGCGCTCCGACCGGGCGTTCCAGTACTCCCCATGCACGAAGATCCGCCCATCCGGTTCAAGATCAGTCAGGGCCGTACCGACCTCATTCACAAGCCCGGAAGCGCCACTTACCGACGGCCGGCCGAGGGAGCGGACGATGAGGCCGGTCAGAATCGTCATCAGGATCGCGGCCGTCATCGCGACACCCAGTATCACACCGCGGGCCGCATCCAGTCCGGGGATTCCCTCCGCATCTTTGAACAGGAGAACGGCCCCGAGGACGAGGCTCCCGATCCCTCCCAGCGACAGCAACCCGTAGCTCGTCACCTTGATTTCAAGGATGAACAGGACGAGGCCGAGGATGATCAGCGCGACGCCGATCCAGTTGACAGGGAGCGCCTGCGTCGACAGGACGAACAGAATAATGAAGATCCCTCCCGCCACGCCGGGAGCGATCAGACCCGGATGGGTGAACTCGATGTACAGGCCGAGCAGCCCGAGAAGCAGCAGCGCCGCCGCCAGTGCGGGGTTGGCGAGGACGGTCAGGAAGCGTTCGCGTCCGGTCATGTCCAGCGATTCGATACGGACGCGCGCCAGCGAGAGGGTTTCGGTCTTGCCGTCGAAGCGCTGGATTTCCTTCCCGTCGAGCACCTCCAGGATCTCCCCCTCGGAATTGCAGATGTAGTCGATGAGGCCGAGCGACAGCGCCTCACGTTCGGTAAACGAACGACTCTCGCGCACCGCCTCCTCGGCGGCCTCCGCATCGCGCCCCCGGTTCGTGGCCAGCGATCGGGCGTACGCGGCGGCGTCGTTCTCGATCTTGTGATCCATCGGAGAGTCCGTCTCCTGGACCGTCGGCATGATGACCGGGTGGGCCGCCCCGATGCGGGTACCCGGAGCCATGACCGCCACGTCGGCCGCGATGGTCAGGAAGAAGCCGGCCGATGCCGCCTTGCTGCCGTTGACGAAGACGACGACCGGCGCCTTCGAGGAGGTGATGGCGTGGATCATGTCCTCCATCGCATCCATGCTGCCTCCCGGCGTGTTGAGCTTCAGAATGAAGAGAGCCGCATCCGCTTCGTTCGCCGATTCGATGGCGTTGATGACGTAGCGCGCGGTCACGCCGTGCACGACATCGTCGAGAGTGACGGTGTAGACGACCGCCTCATCTTCGGCCGTCGCGGGTACGGCCAGCGCAATCCCCAGGAAACAGACCAGGATCGATCCGACGATTCGGCGTCGTCTGCTCATCCCTGTCCCCTGCTCATCCTTGCTCCCCGCCGAGCAGTTCGCGCATCCGTCCGAGTCCCTGCCGGATGCGCTCGATCGACAACGCATACGACAGACGCACGTGGCCCGGCATGCCGAACGCCTCCCCCGGGACACAGGCAACGGCGCATTCTTTCATCAACCTGCGGGCGAAATCGATCGAGGTCTCGCACTTGAGCGCGCGCATCCCGCCTTCCACATTCGGGTAGACGTAGAAGGCGCCGCCGGGCATCGTGCAGTGGATGCCACGGACACGGTTCACGGCCGGAACCAGTTCGTCGCGACGGCGTCGGTACTCCTCACGCATCTCCCCCACCGACCCCTGGGGCCCGCGGATCGCCTCGAGCGCCGCGGCCTGCGCGATCGAACAGGTATGGGTGGCGTCGTGCGACTGAACTTTCTTGATCGCCTGGATGATCGGCTTCGGCCCCAGTGCGTACCCGACCCGCCACCCGGTCATGGCGTACGTCTTCGAGAACGAGTTGACGATCACCAGTCGATCGGCCAGGCGCCCGGCGTGTGCCGCGAAGGAGGCATACTCCCCCGGGCCGTAGTGGAACGAGTCGTACGTTTCGTCCGACACGATCAGGGCGCCGGTCTTCTCCGAGAAGCGGACGAATCGTTCGACCTCTTCGGGCGGAATGACGGCGCCGCTCGGGTTGCCCGGCGAGTTCAGAATCACCGCCTTGAGATGATCGGCGTGCGCCTCGAGGTCGGCGGCGCGGGAAACGAATCCATCCTTCGGATCCGTCGGAATCAGAATCGGCTCTGCCCCGCACAACCGGATCTGCTCGGGAAACGAAACCCAGTAAGGGGCGTAAATGGCGACGCGGTCGCCCGGCTCGAACAGCGCCATGGAGAGCAGAAAGAGGATATTCTTGCCTCCGACTCCGGTGATCACCTCGGTCTCGGTCCATGGCGACCCGTGCCGATCGCGGTAGCGCGCGGCAAGGGCCTGTCGAAGTTCGAGGATGCCTGAGGCATCGGTGTAATGCGTGAGGTTTCCGGCGATTGCCTCGGTTCCGGCCCGCTTGATGTTCTCGGGTGTATTGAAATCGGGCTCACCGGGGCCGAAATCGATCACGTCCACTCCGCGGGCGCGCAGCGCATTCGCCTCCATCATGACCGCCATCGTCGGCGAAACGCTCACCGCATCCAGGCGCCCGGCCAGCTTTGATCGCGGTCTGCTCATGATCCGCTCCGCGACGACGCGTACCGTCCCTTGAGGCGCTTGATGACCTCCTCGGGGACCAGCCCTTTCACGTCACCGCCCAGCTGAACGACCTGTTTCACCAGCCGGCTGCTGACATAGGAATAGGTCTCGCTCGGCATCATGAACACCGTTTCAATGTCCGGCCCCAGCCTGCGATTCATCAGCGCCATCTGAAACTCGTACTCGAAATCCGAAAGCGCGCGGAGTCCTCTCACGATCGCCCGAGCCCCACGCGAGCGCACGTAATCGACCAGCAGCCCGTCGAACGTCTCGACCTTGACATTCGGCAGCCGACCGACGACCTCCTCGAGAATCTCCAGGCGTTCCACAACCGTGAACAACGGCTCCTTGTCGGGGTTGCCGAGCACCGCCACGATGATCTCGTCGAACAGACGGTGACCGCGGGTGATGATGTCGAGATGGCCGTTGGTGATCGGATCGAAAGTTCCCGGATAAACGGCGATGATCTTCATGACAACATCGCCTCCACCCGCCCCGTCAACGGAGTTCCGTCCGCTGCAGCATCTCCTCGGCATGACGTAACGCCGTGGTCGTCACGCGCTCACCCGCCAGCATGCGCGCCAGTTCCTTCACCCTGCCGGCCTCATCGAGCGTCTCGAGGGTCACCTCCGTGCGGCCGCGGGAGGCATGTTTCGTGACCGCGACGTGATGCTCCGCCTGCGACGCAATCTGCGGCAGGTGGGTCACGCACAGGACCTGATGCATGCGCGCAAGCCGGCGGAGCTGGCGACCGACCGCCTCGGCAACGGCGCCTCCAATCCCTGCATCCACCTCGTCGAACACCAGGGTTCTCTTCCCCGCCTGTCGCTTCAGGACGACCTCCAGGGCCAGCATCACGCGCGACAACTCGCCGCCCGACGCGATCGCAACCAGAGGGCGCATCGCCTCGCCCTGGTTGGCCGACAGGAAGAATTCCACCACGTCATATCCCGCCCCGTCAACGGCGACCTCCTCGCCCCCGACCCACAAACCGCTTCCCGCGGCCGGCCTTGTCCGAAAATCGATCGCGAAGCGCGTGCGCGGCATGCCGACCTCTCCGAGCGCGCGCTCCACCCGCTTTTCCAGCGCCGCGGCGGCCTCCATCCTCTTGCCAGACAGCGTCGCGGCCATCTCGAGCGCGGTCTTTTTCAGCACCTCGACCCGCCCTTCGAGATCGGAGACCGACTCCGACCCATCGGTCAGCTGGGCAAGCTCGGCCTCCGCCGCTTCCCTGTAGGCCAGGATCCCATCCTCGCTCCCTCCGGGTGCGTACTTGCGCAGCAGCGAATCGATGGTGACCAGGCGCTCCTCGATCGTCTCCAGACGCGCCGGATCGAAGCTCTGGCGCAAGGGATAGTCGCGCAGAACGAGCGCGAATTCTTGAAGGTCGGCCTGCGCCCCTTCCGCGCGCTCCAGACTTTCCCGCACGCCCTCGTCGAACGGCGCGACGGCACGCGCCGCACGGATCGCCTCGGCAATCCGGCCGAGGGCCGCCGTTTCCCCCGAGTAGAGAGCCTCGTGAGCCGCGCTGCAGCCCCGCAGGATCGCTTCGGCATTGCGCTGCAGCTCTCGATCGGACAGGAGGTCGACGCGTTCACCGGCCCTGACCCCGGCGCTGTCGATCTCCTCGACCTGAAACTTCAAAAGGTCTACGCGCTGCGCAATCCGCTGCGAACCCTCACGCATCGCTGCCAGCCGTTCGCTGGCGGCGTTCAGATTTTTCGCCGCCTCGCGCATCCTCTCGAGATCCTCTTCGACCGCGGTCTGGCGGTCGAGAAGATCGCGATGCTTCGCCGGGTCGAGCAGCGTCTGGTGCTGGTGCTGTCCGTGCACGTCGAGGAACAGCGACCCGAGCGCCTTCAGATCGGCGATCGGCGCCAGCGCACCGCCGATGAACGCGCGCCCCTTCCCCTGGGCCGGGATCTCACGTCGCACCACGACCACCCCATCCTCCGACGTATAGCCGCGCTCCTCGAGAAAGGCGG
>JAZGDH010000022.1:0-2843 GCA_036477555.1 Acidobacteriota bacterium | reverse complement strand
ATGAGACGCGCGATTCTGATCCGGCCGGTATCCTCGCCTACTATCGCGACACCGGCGAGGTATACGAGAAAATCGCCGCCCTGCCGCAGCCGACGCTCAGCGCCATCTCGGGTTACTGCCTGGGGGGCGGCTTCGAGCTGGCTCTCGCCACCGACTTCCGCATCGCCGACGCCACGGCCGTCTTCGGACTGCCCGAGGTGGCGCTCGGCATCATACCCAGCTCCGGAGGAACCCACCGTCTCGCGCGCCTGATCGGGCCGGGCAGGGCGAAGGAACTGATCCTTCTCCGCTCACGAATCGATGCGAAAGAGGCGCAGAGACTCGGTGTCGTGACGGAGATGGTCGAGAAGGGGAAAGCGCTCGCGCGCGCGCGTGAACTCGCCGCCGATCTGGCGGAGCTTCCCCCGCTCGCCGTGATGGTGGCGAAGCAGGCGACCGATCGGATGGCCGACTCGTCGCGCGAGGCGGGGATTCTGATCGAACGGCTCGCCTATGGAATGCTCGCCGAGACCGACGACGCGCAGGAAGCGGCGAAGGCGTTTCTGGAGAAACGCCCACCACGCTTCAAGGGGCGCTGAGGAGCGGCGGGGGCGCTTAGCCATGTCGGGCTGGTCGGGCATCCCGAGAATCGTCTGGCAGGCGATCTTCTTCGAGTCGGGGCTTCTTCTTCTGGCCTGGCTGCTCGCCTCCATCTTCGATCTGCCCGGTCCGTACGAGATCCGCTTCACCTGGCCCGGGCTATTCTGGGGTGTCGCGGCGACGGCGCCGCCGCTCATCGCCATGATCTGGAGCATGCGCACCTCCGCTCCGTCGATCGTCCGCCTGCGCGCCCATGTCGAGAGGGACATCGTACCGCTGTTCGACGGCTGCTCGCCCGCCCACTTCGCGCTGATCGCGATTCTGGCGGGGCTGGGCGAGGAAACGCTCGTCCGGGGTGTCATTCAGCCGGGTGCTGCCGGCATACTCGGGACGACGGGGGGGATCGTCGTCGCCGGCATTCTGTTCGGACTCTGCCATCCGATTACGCCTCTTTACGCATCGCTTGCCGCGCTGATCGGAATCTATCTGGGTGCGCTGTACGCAGCGACCGGGGAGCTGCTGGCTCCCGTTCTGACGCACGCGCTGTACGACTTCATCGCGCTGATGACGCTGGTGCGGACACGCCGGGATGGCGCCGCCGGGCATCGTGGGGCAGTGCAGGACGATGCTCAGGGAGAGCCGGCGTTCTCGGGATCCGATGAACCGGTCCCCCGCCCCTGATCCCAGTGATGGCCCAGGCGGGCCATGAGCGCCGCGTAGATCCCGATCCCATCCCGCAGGTTCTTCAGGCGCAGATTCTCGTTGGCGCCGTGCTGGTTGTTGTCGTGATTGACGATCGGCACACCGACAGTCGGTGCGTGAAGAACCTCATCGAAGATGTAAAGCGGCAGGCTTCCGCCGAGCGTCGGCAGCTGAACGATCGTTCCCCCCGCCGCCTGTTCGACGACGCGCGCGACACCGCGGGCGGCCGGCAGATCGAGAGGCGTCCGGTAGGGGGGATATCCGTGATCCCACTCGAGGCGCGCGATGAGTGGATGCTCCCGCCGCGCGGCGGGGTCCGGCTCTTCGCGGACGATGTGGAAGCCCTGCGCACGGAGATGATCCTCGACCCGGGCCCGGATCGTCCCCGGTTTCTGATCGGGGACCAGGCGGAAATCGATCGAGGCTTGCGCCTCGGTCGGGATCGCGTTGCGCGCGCCGGTGCCGACGTTGCCGGCCGCGATCCCCCGGAGGTTCATCGCGGGCCGCATGATCAGCGTTTCGAGCGGGCGTCCGCTCCCCTCGGTGCGTGCGAGCCCGAGATCTTCCATGAGTGATTTGCCGAGATCCGGAATCCGATCGAGCGCAGCGCGCTCCGCCCGGCCCAACCTCCGCACCTCGTCCGAGAATCCCCGGATCAGAACCGTCCCGTCTGTGTCACGCATCGTCGCAAGCAGGTGGGTCAGCGTTGCGATCGGGTTGGGCGCCCAGTTCCCGTAGTGGCCGCTGTGCAGGGGGCGCGTCGCGCCATAGACGGTCAGTTCGGCGCCGATCACGCCCCGGGCGCCGAAGTAGATCTGCTGCCGCCGGCTCTGATGTACCGGCCCGTCGCACATCAGCCAGAGGTCGGCGTTGAGATCCGGCGCGTACTTCTCGAGGATCGGTTGGAGATGGTCCGACCCGGCTTCTTCTTCCCCCTCGAAGAAGAACTTGAGATTGATCGACGGTGGAATCCCCGCCGTCCTCAGGGCATCGAGCGCCGCGAGCATCGCCACGATCGGCGCCTTGTCGTCACTGGCCGAGCGCGCGTACAGGCGCCACTCGTCGTCGAGCGCGACGCCGGGGTCCCGCCAGTCGATCGGTGCGCCCGTTGGTCCCTTCGCGGGATCCTTGAGGATCGGGCGGAACGGATCGCTGTGCCACCGCGACCGATCAACAGGCTGGCCGTCGTAGTGAGCGTAGAAGACGACCGTGCGTGTCGCGCCCGGCGCGCGCAGCTCGCCGAAGACGACCGGCGGGGCCCCCTTGACCTCGAGCCGCTTCGTCGTGATTCCCCGGGCGCGCAGCATCGCCTCGAGCCGCCCGGCGTTTTTCTCGATGTTGACGCCGTCCGTCGCCAGGTTCGGGATCGTCAGCAGATCGACCAGCTCGCCGAGAATCTCACGCTCGTGCAGTCGCAGGTGAGTCTGCACGGCCGTGTAGACGGCCCCTTGTCCGGGGTCGCGTAGTCCGGCGTTGGAGGCGTCCGGCGCCGACGCGGGGATCGGATCGAACCGTGCCCCGATGTAAAGCACGGTCAGCAGAGTGAGGGCGAGGCTGGTGAG
>JAZGDH010000219.1:0-4033 GCA_036477555.1 Acidobacteriota bacterium | reverse complement strand
GCAGGCCTCACCCTCCGCTAGTCCCGGGCCGACTATTCTTGCAAATGGCCGGGGCTTCGCCCACAATCCCACTTCCACCGCCCCCTCGATCCCGTCGGGCGGCAGGGAGTCACGTGACCCGCATCGTTCTCTTCGACATCGATGGAACCCTCCTGACCATGGGGAATGCGGCGAAGGCGGCGTTCGCCGACGCCCTCACACGCGCGGCCGGACAACCAATCGATCCGGACGGCTACTCCTTCTCCGGGAAGACCGATCCTCAGATCGCGCGCGACATTCTCGCCCTGCACGGCGTCGAGGGGGCGAAGCTGGAGGCGGCGATCCCCGAAACGATTCGTCTTTATGTCGAGACGATCACCGGCGACACGAAGCGACTGGTCGACGCGCGCCTGCTGCCTGGAGTGACCGCCCTGCTCGATGCCCTGCGCGGGCGCAGCGATGCGCGTGTGGCGCTCTTGACCGGGAATGTGGAAGGGGGAGCGCGCGTCAAGGTCGGGCACTTCGACCTGACGCGTTACTTCGACTTTTCGATCAGCTGCTTCGGAAGTGATGACGCCGATCGATACCGGCTCCCGGCCCTGGCTCTTCAGCGCGCCCGCGATCTGCTGGAGGAGGAGATGACAGGCGGCAACCTCGTCGTCGTGGGGGACAGCGAGCACGATATCCTGTGCGCGCGCACGGTCGGAGCACGGACCGTCGCCGTCGGAACCGGCTGGACCACGGAGTCGCGGCTGCGCGCCCTGCGGCCGGACGTCTTCCTGGAGAATCTCTCCGACACGGGGCGGGCCGTGGAGGCGATCCTGGGTCCGGAGCCCTGAGAGCCCCTCCGGGAACCGCGTGCTCCCCCACGCAAAAACCGGAGGGGCTCCTGAGCAGAGCGGCGAACGCCGTCTCTCACGCGCGCCGATCGATTCGCTTCAACGACCCCGGCCGAGCAGGACCAGCGGGTCGACCGGGCGCTCCCCGCGCCTGACCTCGAAGTGCAGGTGGGTCCCCCGCGCGTTCCCGCTCCGGCCGACCTTCGCGATCCTCTCACCGGCCGCGACGCGCTGTCCGGTCCGCACCAGGATCTCGCTCGCGTGTGCGTAAAGGGTCGAAAGGCCGCCGCCGTGGTCGATCACGACCATCTTCCCGTATCCCCGTCCCTTCCCGGCCTTCTTGACGACGCCAGCCGCGGCGGCTCGGATCGGGTCGCCGCGTTCCCCGTCGATGTCGATCCCCTCGTGCTGCCGCCCGCGGCTGCCGCGCGGGCCGTAGCGGGCGGTGATCCTGCCGGCCAGAGGCCACGCGAGGGGCGGTCGCCCGGCGCCGGGGACCGGCAGGACGCGTGTGGCGCCGGGCACGAAGATCGGCGTCCCGGCGGGGATCTCGGCGGGATTCCGGATCGCGTTGACCTCAATCAAGGTCTCAACCGGCACGCCATAGGTCCGGGAGAGGGCGAAGAGGGTCTGGCCGCGTTCGAGCGTGTGGTGGATACCGGCGGGATCGATGCGGGTAGCGGGATCGACCGCGACGGGGGCGGTGGCGCCTCCGCACGCAAGCCCCAGGAGGGCGGTGGCGAAGCAGGTCACGATCAGTGCGCCGTGGGATCGTCGGCCGGCCATCGGTTGTTCCTCCGCTTCCCGCTTGAAGGGATCGGGTCGCGACCGCCGATCCCTGCTCCCGGAGCGGGGCCGATCTTGTACCACGAACCGGACGTCGTGTCCTCCCGATCAAGCCCGATCCTTCGCGCGCGGTTCTTGTGCCGGCCCACGGCATGGCGTATCCTCTGCACTCCCCGCACATCCGGCCGCGACCGAGCTCGACGCCCGGCTCGCACCGTGTCGCGGGGCCGACACGCGCCGCGCGAACAGCCGATCGGGGTGCGGCCGATGCGATGGGCAGGTGATGGCCGACAAGTATTTCCGTGATCCGATCCACGGCTCGATCAGCTTCGATAAGGAGCGCGAGAAGCTGATCATCGACCTGATCAACACGGGCGAATTCCAGCGCCTGCGCCGCATTCGCCAGCTTGGAGCGCTTCACCTCACGTTCCACGGCGCCGAACACACCCGCTTCACCCATTCGATCGGCACCGCTTTCATGGCCAAGCGAATCTTCGATGCTCTGCAGACCGCGGGGCAGATCCCGCAGCGGGCCAGGGAGGCGGAGCACACGCGCCTGGTGGCGATCGCCGCGGCCCTGCTGCACGACGTCGGGCACGGCCCTTTTTCCCACCTGTACGAAAAGGTGTTCGATGATCGGCGGCACGAGGAGTGGACGCAAGCGATCGTCCGCTCGCGACGGACAGGAGTCGGAAAGATCATGCGGCGCGCCGGTCTGGCCGAGGATGTTCTCGCCGTCTACGAACGCACCTTCCGGCCTTCCTTCGTGAGCGACATCGTCTCGTCACAGCTCGACGCGGATCGGCTCGATTACCTGCTGCGCGACTCGTTCATGACCGGCGTCGCTTACGGGCGCTACGATCTCGAGTGGATCCTGACCAACCTCCGTCTGGCCCGCAAGTCGGGCGGTCCGGAGCGGGCGTCGCGAGGTAAGTCATCACGGAAGTCACGGGGCCGCGGCTCGGATCTTCGACTGACGATCAACGCCACCAAGGGATACCACGCTGCCGAGCAATTCGTGATCGGCCGCTACCTGATGTATCAGCAGGTTTATTACCACAAGACCAGCCGTGCAGCCGAGCAGATGATACGCACGGCGCTCCAGCGGCTGGTGGACGCGCATCGTGAGAGCGGCCGGTTTCCCGACCCGTGCCCCGCGCCGGTGCGCCGGCTGATCGAGGCACGCGGTGAGCTGCCGGTCGAGGACTACCTTCTCCTGGACGACTGGTTATTTCTGTCGGCCTTCGCTCAATGGGCGGCGGCGCCCGACGACGTCGATTCGATTCTGGCCGATCTGTGCAGGAGGATCGTGATGCGCCAGCTGTTTAAGACCGTCCGGGTCACCGGCGACACGAGGCACCGGACATTCGGCCAGGCGATCGATGCTCTCTCGAGCGAGTTCGTCAAGCGGGGATACAATCCCCGCTACTACCTTCTGGAGGACGACGCGACCGACCTGCCATATCGCGACCTCGCCTACAGCGATCGGATGGGGACGGCGCCCGAGGACATCGGCCTCGCCAGCCGCGGCACGATCGTCGGCTACATGTCGGAGCGCCGCATCTCGCCCCTCATCGATTCGATTCGCAACGAACCGCGCAAACTCCGCCGGCTCTGCTTTCCCGAAGACATGCGCGCCCTCGTCGAGAGGCGCCTGAAGCCGTTCATCGCAAGGGAGCGACCCTAGGAGCTCCCCGGCTGCCCGGGTACTGCGTGGGGCCGCATTCGGGGCGCCGCGCCGACTGCCTCCGGCACTTGACCTAGACCGTCGCGCACGTTACCGTCATCCCCGCCATGGGACCGCGCGCGACACCCCGTTCGATGATCGCTTTCCTGCTGATTTCGATCCTGATCGTATCGGCCGATTGTGCCGCGTCGCTCGAGGCGCCCGCCTCCGTCCCGGAAGTCCCTGCCGCACCGCAGGAACCGGCCGCCCGCGAACGCGTCGAGGAGCAGACGGAAGTCACCGAGGAGGCCGGTAAGGACTACTCCGAAGAACCCGGGATCCCTCTCGAGAGTCATGCGTTTCTCGAGGAGCCGGATCCCGACGACCCGACCCTGACGGCCGGCGGCGCCCTGCGTCTCTTCATGGCTTCGCGAAACTACCGATCGCTCCGACGATTGAAGGGGGTGATGACCGAGGCTCTCGTCGCGCGCTACGATCGCAACTCGGCCCTGTTCAACGGCAAGAACCGCGTGCGGCTTGCCACTTTTCATTTCACTCCGGGCGATTTGCGACCGATCACGGAGCGGGGTCAGAAGGGGGCTCCGCCCGGCGCCTACATCGCCCGGGTCAGGACCCTCTGGGCCGATCAGGGCGAGGCGGTCGAACTGCGCCGCGAAGCGATCCGGATCGTACGGCAGGACACCGGACTCTGGCGCATCTCCCGCCTGGAGAAGATCGAATCGGAGCCTCTGCGCTTCCGCAG
>JAZGDH010000218.1:0-2269 GCA_036477555.1 Acidobacteriota bacterium | reverse complement strand
GGGCAGGGGCCCGGGAAATCAAGCGATGGGGCAGGGCGCCCCCGCACATGCCTGGTGCTGAGCGGCGGCGGGGCGCGCGGCGCGGCGCATGTCGGCGTCCTGAAGGTCCTCGAGGAGATGAGGATCCCGATCGATTGCATCGCCGCCACGAGTATGGGATCGATTGTCGGCGGCCTGTACGCTTCGGGCGCCTCGCCGGAGTTTCTGGTGAGCGAGTTCGTCGGGATCGACTGGGACGACGCCCTGAACGACTCCCCTCCACGGAAGCACATCTCCTTCCGCCGCAAGGAGGATGACGACGAACCGCTCTTCCGGTTCGAGCTCGGGATCGGGCGGGGCGGCATCACGCTCCCATCCGGTCTGATCGCCGGCCAGAAACTCGAATTCATTCTTCGATCATTGACGATGCATGCGGCCGCCATCCATGACTTCGACGATCTGCCCATCCCGTTCCGGGCCGTCGCGACGGATCTCAACAATGGCGACATGGTCATCCTCGAACGCGGCGATCTGGCCGATGCCCTGCGCGCGAGCATGTCGGTCCCGGGTATTTTCACACCCGTCGAGCTGGACGGGAGAACCCTGATTGATGGCGGAATCGTCCGCAACTTTCCGGTCGATATTGCGAAGGGGATGGGCGCCGACCGCCTGATCGCCGTCGACGTCTCCACCCCGCCGGGCGGAGTCGGTCAGGATGTCACCCTGTTCGGCGTGGCGTCCCAGACCTCCGATCTGCTCTCCTACAGGAACGTGCTCGAGCAGCGTGCGCTGCTGACCGACGAGGATCTGCTGATCGTTCCGGAGCTGACGGGGGTCTCCTTCATGAACTTCCACCAGGTCGAAGAGGCGATGCAACGCGGCGAAGCGGCAGCGCGGGCCGCCGCGGACGAGCTCGCCCGCTTCTCGGTCCCGGCGGACGAATACGCGCAATTCGTCGCCGAGCACCGCCAGGGAGCGCCGCGCCGGGTTCCGGATATCCGGGTCGATGCCATCCGGGTGACCGGCCTCGAGCGGGTCGATCCGCGTATCGTCAACAGCCGGCTCAAGACGAGACCCGCTGCAAGTGTCGCCCTGAACCATCTTCAGGAAGATCTGGAAAGAATTTACCGGATCGGCGAATTCGAGCAGGTCGACTTCAAGATTCTGCAGGAGGGCGAGGAGAGCATCCTACAGATCAATGCCCGGGAGAAATCGTGGGGGCCCGGGTATCTCCGCGTCGGTCTCGGCCTGGAGTCCGATCTCGACGGTGACGGCGAGTTCACCTTCCTGGCGAACTACCGCCGCACCCACATGAACACCCTCGGCGCCGAGTGGAAGAGCATCTTGAGGCTGGGGGACATCAACGGCCTGTTCACGGAATTCTTTCAGCCTCTCGATTTCTCCAGCTTCTGGTTCGTCGCCCCCCAGATCGAATACCTGCACGACGAAGACGAGAGGTTCCTGGATTCCGGAGTGCTCGCGCTGATCGACGACAAGAGGCTCCTGGGAGCGCTGGATATCGGAGTTCAGTTCCGGAACTACGGCGAGATCCGGATCGGCGCGGGTGGCGGGACTCTCGATATCGCAGACCTCACTTCACCCGGTCTTCCCAAGAGCGATATCGATCTGGGAGGCTGGCGCGCGAAGCTCACGATCGACCAGCTCGATAACGCCTACTTCCCCAGGGAGGGAGGTCGCGCCGAGGTGAAATTGTTGCTGTCACGCGAGGATCTCGGGGCGGATGACATCTATGACAAGCTGGAGGTCAGGGTCCTCTACGCCGACAGCTTCGGCAGGCATACGTTCCTTGGAAATCTGAAGCTCGGGACAGATCTCGGCTCGGACATCCCCTTCTATGACGAATTTCAACTGGGCGGATTCCTGAACCTGTCGGGGCTCCCGCGCGATCGGCTCCAGGGGGATGTCTCGGGCCTTCTCTCTCTTATCTACTACCGGGAGATCGGCCGCGTCAACCCGGCGCTGGGCGGAGGCGTCTATGTCGGTGCGAGCCTCGAGGCCGGGAACGTCTGGGACGACGTCGGGGACGCCGGCTTCTCGGATCTCCGCAACGCCGGGCTGATCTTCATGGGGGCCGAGACCCTCCTGGGCCCTGCCTATTTCGGTTACGGTCTGTCCGAGGGGGGTGAGGATTCCTTCTACCTCTTCCTGGGGCAGCTGTTCTAGGAGCCTGTCCGGATAGTGCGTGGGGCCGCATTCAGGTCGCCGCGCAGCCGGATGCGACAGCTGTGCTATCATCCACCCGCCCTGAACACAAGGTCTGGAACCCGGG
>JAZGDH010000217.1:0-3412 GCA_036477555.1 Acidobacteriota bacterium | reverse complement strand
GATGCCACCACCTCCCGCACGAGGGACAGAGGCAACGCCGCGGCGGTCTGTCCGATTCTGAACGCAAGAAACCGTTCTTTCGCCCGCTCGATCACGGGAGGGCGCTTTCATCCAGAAGCAGCCTCGGCCCCTGCTCATCGGCAAAGACACCGCGGAACAGTCGTTTCTGCTCGGCGAAGATGAATGCCGGGAGAGGCGCGATCTCGGACGGCGGCACGTCGCGAATCGCCTCTGCCGAGTCGACCCGAATCACTGCGCGCCGTCCGGCGCAGCCCAGAAGCAGATAGACGCATGAAGCGCCCGACGTTTCTCCCGCCGCCTCATGGAGATCGAAAATCGGGAACCGGTTGCGGCCGTCGGTCGCCTCCCCTGTTTCCGGATCTTCTTCGAAGTCGGTCTCTTGAGCCGGATCGATAATACGTTCGACGGCCTCGGCCGCCACGGCGTATCGCCCTCGCCCAACGTCCACCATGAGGAGCTTCATTTCACCGGGCAGAAATTAGCCCAAAACCTCATCTCTGTCAAGGAGATAGCCCGCTGAGACACCGCGGCCCGGGGAAAATTCCTGAGAGCAGGTGAGGCGAAAAGCGTTCAGCGGCGGCGTGAAGGGACGTTCGCCCGCACCCATGCGACGACATCCTGGCTTGACGTGCCGGGGGTGAACAACCCCTTGATCCCGACCGAGGTGAGTCCGGCCTTGTCCTCGTCGGGAATGATGCCGCCTCCGAAGACGATGATGTCCGACGCGCCCCGGGCGCGCAGGAGCTCGACAATCTTCGGGAAGATCGTATTGTGGGCTCCCGACAGGATCGAAAGACCGATGCCATCGACGTCCTCCTGCAGGGCAGTTGCCACCACCATTTCAGGGGTTTGATGAAGTCCGGTATAAATCACCTCGAACCCGGCGTCGCGCAGCGACCGTGCGATGATCTTCGCGCCGCGGTCGTGGCCATCGAGGCCGACCTTACCAACGAGCAGCCGCACGGCCGGCGCCGTGGACATCAGAGCACCACCTTGTCCTCGACATAGCTGCCGAAGACGGTCTTCAGTGTTGCGGAGATTTCGCCGACCGAGGCGTAGGCGCGCACCGCTTCGAGGATCGAGGGCATCAGATTTTCCTTCGACCGCGCGGTCGCCTTGAGATCCCGTATGGCGCGCTCATGGCGGCGGCCATCCCTTTCTCGACGCACTTGAGCCAGCCGATCGAGTTGATCTCGCTCGACCTCCGCGCCGATCCGCAGCACGTCGAGCCGCCGGTCCTTCCCTTCCGTGTATCTGTTGATCCCGACGATCGTCTTTTCACCCGACTCGGTCTGCTGCTGGTAAAGGTATGCGGCATCGGTAATCTCGCGCTGCGGGAAACCGGCTTCGATGGCGGCGATCATTCCCCCCATCTCGTCGATTCGCCGGATGTAGTCGCGCGCGCCGCTCTCCATACGGTCTGTCAGTGCCTCCACGAAATAGGAGCCGCCGAGGGGATCGACGCTGTTCACGACACCGCTCTCCTCTGCGATGATCTGCTGCGTGCGAAGCGCGAGGCGCGCGGCATCCTCGCTGGGCAGCGCCAGCGTTTCATCGAGTGCGTTCGTGTGCAGCGACTGGGTACCACCGAGGACCGCTGCCAGAGCCTGCAGCGTGACGCGGACGACGTTGTTATACGGTTGTTGCGCCGTCAATGAGCATCCCGCGGTCTGCACGTGCGTGCGGAGCATGGATGCGCGTTCCGTCCTGGCGCCGAAGCGCTCCCGCATGATGCCACACCAGAGACGCCGCGCGGCCCTCAACTTGGCGATCTCTTCGAAGAAATCATTGTGCGAATTAAAGAAGAATGAGAGGCGCGGGGCGAATTCATCCGGGTCGAGGCCGGCGTCGATCCCGGCCTGGACGTAGGCGATTCCGTCGGCGAGCGTGAAGGCGAGTTCCTGAATCGCGGTCGATCCGGCCTCTCGGATATGGTAGCCGCTGATTGAGACGGTGTTCCATCTGGGGACCCGCGAGGAGCAGAAGGCGATCATGTCGGTGATCAGACGCATTGAAGGCGTGGGCGGGTAGATCCATTCCTTCTGGGCGATGTATTCCTTCAGGATATCGTTCTGGACCGTGCCGTCGAGGGTCTCG
Source organism: Acidobacteriota bacterium (assembly GCA_036477555.1). Classification (GTDB taxonomy): domain Bacteria; phylum Acidobacteriota; class Polarisedimenticolia; order Gp22-AA2; family Gp22-AA2; genus JAPUIN01. The sequence continues at coordinate 1,294 of JAZGDH010000217.1, read as the reverse complement.
AATCCGACTCCCTGTTTCTCCGCCACCGTCAGGTACATGGCGAACAGGACGGCGGCCGGCGCATTAATGGTCATCGACGTGGAAACGGTGCCCAGAGGGATTCCCTCGAACAGTGTCTCCATGTCGGCCAGCGTGTCGATCACCACTCCCTCGCGCCCCACCTCACCTTCCGCGAGCGCATCGTCCGAGTCGCGGCCCATCAGGGTCGGGAGATCGAATGCGACTGACAGTCCCGTCTGGCCGTGATCGAGCAGATAACGAAATCTGAGGTTGGTGTCGCGCGCGGTTCCGAAGCCGGCGAACTGACGCATCGTCCACAGTCGTCCGCGGTACATCGTCGGATAGACGCCACGTGTGTAGGGCGGTTCGCCCGGGTACCCGATGCGATCGCCCGCATCGCCTCCCTCCAGATCCTCCGGCGTGTACAACCGTTCGATCGGCTCGCTGGATACGGTGGTGAAGGAATGGGATCGGTCCGGCCGATGCTCCAGGGCCGGGCTCAGGGTGCGTTCTTCCCAGCCCTGGCGCCCGCGCGGCTTCAGCGTCGCCGTCTTCGGCTCACTCGGTTTCATGCGCCCGCCTTCTTGAGGACTTCCTTGGCGATCACCACCCTCTGGATCTCCGAAGTCCCCTCGTAAATCTCGGTAATCTTGGCATCCCGGAACAGACGCTCGACGGTGTATTCATTGATGTATCCGTAGCCACCGTGGATCTGGACGGCCTGAGATGCGGCACGCATGCACGCCTCCGATGCGAACAGCTTCGCCATGGAAGCCTCCAGCGAGCCGCGCCCCGTCATGTCCCGCGTCCAGGCCGCGCGATAAGTCAGCAGCCGGGCAGCATCGAGCTCGGTCGCCATGTCGGCCACCTTCCATTGTATCGCCTGAAGCTTCGCGATGGGAGCGCCGAACGCTTCGCGGCTGGTGCTGTAGGCCAGCGATTCATCGAGTGCGGCCCGGCCGATCCCGAGCGACTGGGACGCGATGCCGATGCGACCGCCGTCGAGGGTATTCATGGCGATCTTGAATCCCTCCCCCTCGGAGCCGAGCAGATTCGATGCCGGCACCTCGCAATTCTCGAATACGACTTCGACCGAGCCGGAGCAGGTGATCCCCATCTTGTGTTCCGGCTTGCCCATGCGCAGGCCCTCGAAGCCGCGTTCGACGATGAAGGCGCAGATTCCCTTGTGCCGCAGGGAGGGGTCGATTGTGGCGTAGACGATAAATGTATCTGCCGCGACCCCGTTGGTGACGAAGACCTTGTTGCCATTCAGGATGTAGCGGTCGCCGCGCTT
>JAZGDH010000216.1:0-2181 GCA_036477555.1 Acidobacteriota bacterium | reverse complement strand
AAGCCGCTCGAGCTGATCGAGTTCTGGGGGATCGAGGAGGGCATGACCGTCATGGACCTCTTCCCCGGCAACGGCTACACGACGCAACTGTTCAGTATGGCGGTCGGTCCCAATGGGAAGGTCCTGGCCTACGCCTCCTACTCGCACGAGAAGTTCGAGGAACGGATCAAACCGCTCGGTCTGAAGAACATCGAGGAGACGGTCATCCCCTACCCCGACGGCTTCAAGACTCTCGACAAGCATCTCAAGAGCATTCCCGACGGCTCGATCGATGCGATCCTCACCATCCGGAACTATCACGACCTGACCAACCCCGGAGAGGTCCTGGTCGAGCTGCGGCGAATCCTCAAGCCGGGCGGCATTCTCGGCATCGCCGATTCGCGGACCACGACCGGACGCGACCCCGACCACTGCCGGATCGCCGAAGAGGTGATCATTCAGGAGGTCACGGGGGCCGGGTTCGAGCTGGCCGGCGTATCGCAGATACTCTCCAACCCGAAGGACGACTACAGCCGCAGCTTCTGGGACGCGCGCTGGATCGTCGACCAGGCCTGTCTGAAGTTCGTCCGTTAGGAGCCTGTCGGGGTGCCAGCAGCCTGTCCCGGTATCGCGCCGGGTCACGGGCTTCGCGGCTGAGAGATGACCCGTCCGAAGACGATCGTCTTCTTTCCCGAGGCCGCGTTCGGCCCGGCGCTGAACTGCGTCGGGATCGCGCAGGCCTGCCGCGAGATCGGTCACCGGCCGGTGTTCGTCGCCGATCGGTCATTCCAGGGCGTCTTCAGCAGGTACGGCTTCGAGGAACGGCTCGTCGACATGTCCGAGCCGATGGATGCCGCGGCGGCGAGCCAGTTCTGGAAGGATTTCATCGCTTCGCACCTGCCCCACTTCCGGCTGCCGCCGATCGAGCAGATTGCGACCTACGTCGTGCCGGTCTGGGAGGCGGTGGTCGACAGCGCCGTCCATGTCGAGAAGGCGCTGGGCAGCGCGCTTAAGGATCTCGGCCCGGATCTGATCTGCGTCGATAACATCATCCTGTTTCCGGCGATCAAGAAGGCCGGATGTCCGTGGGTGCGGGTCGTTTCGTGCAGCGAGAACGAGATCCCTGATCCCGATCTGCCTCCTCATCTGTCGGGGTGCGGCGAGACGGATCACGTGTGCCACGAGGCGTTTCGCCGGGAGTTCGAGCGGTTGATCCGGCCGTGCCATGATCGGTTTAATAGATTTCTTGCCTCGGTCGGCCACCCACCCTATCCGCCGGGGGAGTTCTTCGAGACCTCGCCCGACCTGAACCTACTGCTGTATCCGCAGCCGCTCGCATACAGGCGCAGGAATCCCCTCGATCCGGAGCGCTTCAGGTATCTGGAGGGGTGCGTGCGGGACGAAGGGTCGTTCGAGGTGCCAGCGTTCGAGGCGCACGACGATCGGCCGCTGATCTACATGAGCTACGGCAGTCTGGGCGCGGCCGACGTCGATCTGCTCCGGCGGCAGATCGATCTGTTCTCACGCCTGCCCTACCGCGTTCTCGTCAGCGTCGGCGACTATGAGGATTCCTACGCGAGGGTTCCACCGAACGTGCGGATCGCGTCCTTTTACCCCCAGCCGGCCGTCCTTCCCCACTGCGACCTGGTGATCCACCACGGCGGCAATAACACATTCACCGAGGCGCTTTACTTCGGGAAGCCTTCGATCGTCATGCCGTTCTGCTGGGACGGGCTGGACAACGCGACGCGGATCCACGAAACCGGGTACGGCGTCAGGCTGCCCCGCTATACCTGGAAGGATGAGGATCTGATCGCCGCGATCGAACGCCTTCCGGGAGACGGCGCGATGCGGGAGCGTCTCACCCGCCTGAGCGGGAGGATGCGTTCGGCCGACGGTCGTCGGCAGGCCGCGGCGCACCTCGATCGATTGCTGGACGGCCGCTCCTAGGGAGACGTTCGGGTCCTGCCCTGGCCGCGCTCAATGCCCGCGGCCCGGCTGCTAGAACTCGACCTGCGGGACCTCCTGCGCCGCCTCCTCGGCCTCGAAGTATTCCCGTTCGCCGAAATCGAACTTCGAGGCGAGCAGCCGTGCGGGGAAGCGCTTGATCTGGGTGTTGTAGCCGCGGACCGCCTCGTTGTACCGGCGGCGCTCGGTGGCGATGCGGTTCTCGGAACCAGCCAATTCATCCTGAAGACGGAT
>JAZGDH010000215.1:0-4872 GCA_036477555.1 Acidobacteriota bacterium | reverse complement strand
TCGCGACATCGATGACCGCCTCGAACCTGCAGGCCGTCAAGGAGCACCTGACCTTTTCGGGCACCTTCACCGAGGAGGAAACCTGGCTGATCGTTGATCCGCAGACCTCGGGTGGGCTCCTGATCTCGCTTCCCGAGGATCAGGCTCCCAGGCTCGTCGATCGATTGCGCGCGAAGGGGAACGAGGTCGCGACGGTGATCGGCGAGGTCGTCGAATCCGGAGGCAAGCCCGGTCTCGAGATCTTCCGATAACTCCCGTCGCTGTTCCCTCCAACGATCTTCCAGACCGGGTCAGCCCCGATCCTCGGAGATCCGCTTCCTGAAGTAGGTGATGGTCTTCCGCAGACCGCGATCCAGTGTGACCTTCGGCTCCCAGTGCAGCACACGTCGTGCCAGGGAGATATCCGGCTGGCGCACCTTCGGATCGTCCTCGGGAAGGCGCCGATGGACAATTCTCGATCGTGATCCGGTGAGCGCGATGATTCGTCCGGCCATCTCAATCAAGGGTATCTCGACCGGATTTCCCATGTTCATCGGTCCGTGGTGCTTCGACTTCATCAGCAGGCACAGCCCCCGCACGAGATCATCGATGTAGCAGAAGGAACGGGTCTGGCTTCCGTCCCCGAACACAGTCACCGGCTTATCCTGCATCGCCTGGCTCATGAAGGCCGGGATCGCGCGTCCATCGCGCAGACGCATCCTCGGGCCGTAGGTGTTGAAAATCCGGGCGATCTTGGTGTCGATCCCGTGGGCTTTTCTATAGGCCTCGGTCAGCGCTTCTGCAAATCGTTTCGCCTCATCATAGACACCACGCGGCCCCACGGGATTGACGTTCCCCCAGTAGGACTCCCGCTGGGGATGTTCCAGCGGATCGCCGTAGACCTCCGAGGTCGAGGCCAGCAGGAATGTCGCCTTCTTGGCCTTCGCGAGACCGAGGGCCTTGTGGGTACCGAGTGAACCGACCTTGAGCGTCTGAATCGGCAGATCGAGATAATCTTTGGGGCTGGCCGGGCTGGCGAAATGCAGGATGTGGTCGATCGGCCCCTCGATATAAAGATACTGCGTCACATCGAGATGGATGAAATGAAACGCAGGGTTCCGAATGTGAGCGATATTGTCGGTAGTGCCGGTCAGAAGGCTGTCGACGCAAAGAACTTCATAACCCTCTGCGAGGAGATAATCGCACAGATGTGAGCCCAGAAACCCCGCACCACCCGTAATGAGTACGCGCCGCCGTTTCCGTCCTGGCTCACTGCGGGTTCGGGGCCGATTCCGAGTCACGGCACCTCTGTCACCGGGATTGATCACAGGTCCTGACCGGAGGTGTGGCCGGCGAACCCGACGGAGAGTGTTCTATATAGTGCAGGCGTGCCGTCTCTGTCCAGAGGTTCGGATCACAGAGAGCATGGTTCAAAGCGTCGACATCGGGTCGACGTCAATCGCCAGATTCTCCACCCGGCTCGATCGCCGCTCCAGTTCCTCGAGCATCACCGAAAGAGTCTGCTGCATCATGCGACGGTTCGCGGCGCGCACAATCACCTGCACCCGATGCTCTCCCCGTAACTTTTCCAGCGGCGCCGGCGCCGGCCCCATCACCTGAAACCCTTTCGGTGCGATCCGGCGCAGCAGGCCGGCGATCGCCGCCGCACCCTCGTGAGCCCGTCCCGCCTGCCGGTTGCGCACCAGGATGAGTGATAGTGCGCTGTACGGCGGGTAATTCATCACTTTCCTGAAGGCGAGCTCCTTGTTCGCGAAACCCTCGAAATCGTGCGCCGCAGCGAAACGGATGGCGTGGTGATCCGAGTGGTAGGCCTGCACGATCACCTCGCCGGGACGATCCCGTCGGCCGCTCCGTCCGGCAACCTGGGCGAGCAGCTGGAAAGCCCTCTCCCCTGCGCGGAAGTCGGGAAGCCCGAGCTGCGCATCCGCCGCGAGAACGCCGACCAGCGTCACATTCGGGAAATCGTGCCCCTTGGCGATCATCTGGGTCCCGAGCAGAATGTCGATCTCCCCTTCCTCGACGCGGGTCAGGAGACGCTCCATCGAGCCGCGACCGCTCATCGAGTCGCGGTCCATCCGCGCAATGCGAGCCTTCGGAAAGTGCGTCCGGAGGAGGTCCTCGAGACGCTCCGTACCGGTGCCTCCGAAATGCAGCTCGCCGCTGCCGCACCCGGGGCAGGCGGCAGGTACGCGCCGGCGATCGTCGCAATAGTGACACCGGAGGTGTTGATCACGCAGATGCAGGGTCAGCGTGATCGTGCAGCGGTGGCAGCCGATCGCCTCCCCGCAGGAGCGGCAGAGTACGAAGGTCGAGAACCCTCTTCGATTGAGCAGAACGAGGCTCTGCTCTCCCCTCGCGAGTCGTTCCTCGAGCGCCCGCAACAGCCTGCGGCTGAGAACCATCTCCCGGCCTACCTCGCGGAACTCTTCGCGCATGTCGACCCGCTCGACCACCGGCATGCCGGCGGCACCGATGCGCGAGGGCAGGGTCAGGAGGCGGTAGCGCCCCTGCAGGGCGTTCCGGTAGGACTCCATCGAAGGGGTGGCCGATCCGAGCACCACGACCGCGTCACTCATCTTGGCGCGCATCAGGGCGAGATCGCGTCCGTTGTAGCGGGGATATTCGTCCTGCTTAAAAGAGGCGTCGTGCTCCTCGTCGACCACGATCAGCCGGGTCGAAGGGAGGGGGGCGAAGACCGCCGAGCGTGCCCCGAGCACGACCTTCACCCGGCCATCACGGATGCGGCGCCACTCGTCGTACCGCTCCCCCTCGGTCAGACCCGAGTGCAGGAGGGCGAGAACCTCTCCAAACCGGGACCGAAGGCGGCGGGCGAGGAGCGGCGTGAGCCCGATCTCAGGAACCAGATAGAGTGCCCTCCCGCCATTTTGAATCACCGATTCGATGCATCTGAGATAGACCTCCGTCTTCCCGCTTCCCGTCACGCCACGGATCAGACAGGCCGCGAACCGGTTCTCGGCAAGCAGCCCCCGCACGGTCGTGATCGCCGCTTCCTGATCCGGGGTGGGGGTGACGGACTGGAGGGGGGCCGGACTGAGGTCGAGGGTGGCGGGGCGCCGCGGCGATTCAATCGACCGGACGGAGGTCAGGCCACGGCGTTCCAGCCCCCTGAGGGCCCCGCGTGTGGCGCCGGTGGCCTTGAGCAGACCTGATACGCTTTCCCGTCCCCCCACCTCAGCGAGCCGCGACAGGATACTCTCCTGCCGCCGTCCGAGACGGCGCAACCCTCCTCTCTTCTCGCCTGCGGCATCGTCCGGTTCGGTCAGAGCCGCCTCCTGCTCGAGACGCGGTTGAGGTCCGGTTGAAGCGGAACGCTCCACGAGCTCGATCAGCCCTTCGCGCCGGAGGCGGCTGAGGAGGGAGGGCTTCATCCGTGGCCCGACCTTACGCTTCAGTTCCTCAATCGGCAGCCCGGAGGGGGGCTCCGTCGCGAACTGGACCAGGATCCCGAGGACATCCCGGGCGATCGGGTCACGGGCGACCGGCGGGAGCGAAGCATCCAGAAGAATTCCTCCCCCCGACTCGAGGGCATGACGGCCACGGGGGGTCACCGTGACCACCTTCCGCAACACAGCCGTCATGCCGGGGAGAGCGGTCCTGATCATCTCACCCCACGACACCAGATAGTAATCAGCCGCCCAGCGGGTCAGCGCCAGGATCGCCGCGTCGAGGACCGGGGCCGGGTCGAGAACCTCCTCGACCGGTTTGAGCGCGTAGTCCCCCCCGGGCCCCGTCCCCTCCCCGATCTCGAGGAGATATCCGGTCACGCGCCGATGGCCGAACGGTACGAGGACACGCACACCGGGCCTGCAGAGGGAAGCGAGCTCGGGGGGCACGGAGTAGGTAAAAAGCCGTCTCACGGGGCGGGGGACGGCGACGGAGGCGGTGATCAACGCTACCCCTCCGTGTTCAGGAGAGCCATCACCTGTTTCATGTCTTCCCAGACATCTTTCTTCGCGGCCGGGTTGCGAAGCAGATAGGCGGGGTGAAAGGTCGGCATCACGTTGATCCCCGCGATCTCATGGAACCGCCCCCGGAGGTGTGTGATGGTCGCGCGGGTGCCGAGCAGCGTCTGCGTCGCCGGCGTGCCGAGGCAGACCAGTGCCCGCGGTCGGATCGCCGCGATCTGCTGGAAGAGATAGGGCGAGCAGGTGGCGATCTCATCGGCCTGCGGGGTGCGGTTCTCAGGCGGGCGACACTTGACGACGTTGGCGATGTAGACCTCGGATCGAGTTAACCCCATCGCCTCGATGATGCGGGTCAGCAGCTGCCCCGCGCGTCCGACGAACGGCTCACCCCGTCGGTCCTCATCCGCGCCCGGTCCTTCCCCGACGAACATGATGCGGGCATCCGGGCTGCCGACGCCGTACACGATCTTCGAACGCTTCTCGCACAAACGGCAGCGCGTGCAGTCTCCCAGCTCCTCACGAATCAGCCGGAGAGCCTCGGCCGGATTTGCGGAGGGCGCCTTCGCCGTCTGAATCGGCGAGACCATGACGGGAGCCTGCTTGCGCTGCCCACGGCCCGTCACCGGGGCCTGATCGCTCATTCCGCCGAAGAGTCCGTCCTCGTTGCTCGTAATCTTCTCCGGACTCGGTTTCATCGGCATCCTCCGGTCCCGAATCCCCTCGACACCGGCAAGTTGCAGCCACTCCAGGTATGAGCGAAGACTCCCCCGATCTCCGGCAACGCCACTCACGAAGCCCTCCGGCCGCCGCCCCTCGCCTTCAGAATCTTCTCGGAGAGATCGAGGATCATCCGCGACATCTCCCTCTTCGACATGAGCGGGAGCTCAGTACTCCGACCGCCCCGCTCGATGACGATCGCGCGATTGGTTTCCGACTCGAATCCTTC
>JAZGDH010000214.1:0-2239 GCA_036477555.1 Acidobacteriota bacterium | reverse complement strand
AGCCGGCCGAGGTCGCGGCCGCGCTCCACCTCGAGCCGGGGATGACGGTCGCCGATCTCGGCGCCGGCACCGGCTACTTCGTCGAGCACCTCTCGAAGCCGGTCTCTCCCGGCGGAATGGTCCTCGCAATCGACACCGAGCCGGAGATGGTCAAGTACATCGGCGCCCGCGCGGCCCGGGAAGGGCTCGATAACGTCGTTCCCGTCCTCGCCCAGCCGGACGATCCGTTGCTGCCGCGTGGTCGTATCGACAGGGTGTTGATCGTCGATACGTATCATCATATCGATGACCGGCTGACCTATTTCGGCAGGATGCGAAAGTCGCTGACGTCCGGCGGCCGCGTCGCGATCGTCGACTTCAAGAAGAAGCCGCTGCCGGTCGGCCCCCCGCCCGAGCACAAGCTGACGCGCGGCTTCGTCATCGAGGAGATGGAGAAGGCCGGCTGGGTCCTCGACCGCGAGGAGACGTTCCTGCCTCACCAGTACTACCTGGTGTTCCGCCCCTCCGACGGATGAACGATTCGAGACCGCCATGCTGACGACCGGCGATTTCAGGAGAGGCCTCGCGATCCTGGTCGAGGGGGAGCCGTACATCATCGTCGGCTACACCGTGCAGAGCCCCACCGCGCGCGGCGCCAGCACCCTGGTGCGGGCCAGGGTGCGCAGCGTGATCTCCGGGCAGGTCCTCGACAAGACCTTCAAGTCGGGCGATAAGTTTCACGAGCCCGATCTCGAGCGCCGCAGGATCAGCCACCTCTATTCCGACGGCGACGACCATCACTTCATGGACGAGGACTCGTTCGAACAGTTCCATCTGAACGCCGAGATGCTCGGCGAAGCCGCCCGGTGGCTCCGGGAAGGGGTCACGCTCCGCTCGATCGTCTTCGAGGGCCGGGTGGTCGGTGTCGAGGTGCCGCAGTTCGTCGAGTTCGAGGTGGTCGAGGCGGGACCCGGGGGGCGCTCCGATATGGCGAGCGGGAAGGTGACCAAGAGCGCGCGCCTGTCGAACGGCACGGAGATCAAGGTGCCGGTTTATCTCCAGGCGGGGGAGCACGTGGTGGTCGATACGACGACGGGAGAGTTCGTCAAGCGCGCCGGCCGTGGATGAGGGGCGCCCGGCCGGCGAACGGGAACCGATCCGGCCCGAACCGATCCAGCCCGAACCGATCCAGGAGGCAACGATGAAACTTTCGCGCAGGCGATTCTCACACTACATTCTAGGCGCACCGATCGCGGCGGCCGCCACGACCGGGATGCTCGGCACGCTGCTTGTCGACGGCCGGGCGATCGCGGCGGAGGGGAGCGCCACCGCGCCGAAACCGTCGCCGCTGGCGAAGCTGCTCAGCGGCGAAAACCCCGACCTGTCGCGCGACGAGCGTCAGGCGATCCGTCGCGACGTCGCGCAGCTCGAGGGGGCGCTGAAGGAGATCCGTGATTTCCCCCTGGCGAACAACGTTCCCCCGGCGTTCGGCTTCCAGGCGATGAAGTCGAAACGGCCGCGAGGGAGCCGGCGATGATTAGCGACGACGTCCTGTACAAGTCGGTCGGCGAGCTGTCGCGCCTCGTCGGTGCGCGCAAGATCTCACCGGTTGATCTGACCCGCTCCTATCTGTCGCGCATCGACGCCCTCGATCCCGAGCTGCACGCCTTCGTCACGCGCACGCCGGAGCTCGCCCTCGAGCAGGCCCGGCAGGCCGAGAAGGAGATCATGGGCGGCCGCCGGCGCGGCCCGCTGCACGGCATCCCGTACGGCACCAAGGATCTCCTGGCGACGAAGGGGATCCCGACCACCTGGGGAGCGAGACCGTTCGCAGGCCGCATCATCGACGAGGATGCCGAGGTGGTGCGCAGGCTGCGTGAGGCCGGCGCCATCCTGCTCGGCAAGGTGGCGATGATCGAGCTGGCCGGAGGGCTCGGGTATTCGAAGGGAGACGCCTCGCTCACCGGTGCGGCGCGCAACCCCTGGGACTACGGCCGCTGGACCTGTGGATCGTCCTCGGGCTCCGGGGCGGCGGTCGCGTCCGGGCTGTTGCCGTTCGCGATCGGATCGGAGACCTGGGGTTCGATCGTCTGCCCGGCCTCCTTCTGCGGCATCTCCGGCCTGCGCCCGACATTCGGCCGCGTCTCGCGGCGCGGCGCGATGGTGATCTCCTGGACCTTCGACAAGCTCGGGCCGATGGCGCGCTCGGCGGCCGACTGCGCCACCGTCCTGCGGGCGATCGAGGGGCACGATCCCGACG
>JAZGDH010000213.1:0-2195 GCA_036477555.1 Acidobacteriota bacterium | reverse complement strand
ATATAGGCATCCCCCGTTTCCGTTAGAGTGCCCGACCGGAACAGGTGAAGGCCCGCGTGGTAAACGAACACCGGGCCTGTGTCCTCGGTATCGAGCTTCAGGTACAACTTGTTGGAGCAGGAGTCCGCGGAATCTGCTGTTTGCAGCCGCGGAGTCTTTGACCTGATTTGGTCTCGCGCAAGACTTTCCAGGTACGCCTGTGCGATGCCGTGTTTCTCGGCGTCGGCCTCTGTGCCTATCTCAACGTACACACGGACGCATTTCAGATTGGCCAGAGCGTTCCGCTTGCCTGCAGCCGGCGCATCAGTGACCCCCGCAAAACTCAACACGAGCGCCACGAGCACGACCCCGATTCTCGCCATACTCTCCCCCTTTCTACCCACGTTACGCCCACTCACGGAAAGCGTCAATGAGGCGGGCGCGCAGATCCCGGTGGTCATCTCGCACCGGCGGCTCCTGAGGAGGTATCGCGGGATGTGGTACGATTCCTTCCCCTTCGCGGCGTTCCACCCGACGGACGCCACCTCAGATCGACGCCGGAGATCACACACTTGGGACCGTTCATCAGTTTTGAAGGGATCGAAGGGTGCGGTAAGACGACCCAGATCCAGCTGCTCTCGGAGCGGCTTGAGAACCGTGCTGTCGAGCACCTGCTCACACGCGAGCCTGGCGGAACTCCGATCGGGGATCAGATCCGCCAGCTTGTCCTCAACCCGGCGTTCAAGGCCATGATCCCGACCTGCGAACTGCTGCTGTACGCCGCGGCGCGCGCCCAGCACATCGAAGAGGTCATCCGCCCGGCCCTCGATCAGGATCGGCTGGTTCTCTGTGACCGGTTCACCGACGCGACGCTCGCCTATCAGGGGTATGGCCGGGGACTGTCACTCGATCTGATCCGCCGGCTGCACGGCCTGGAGATCCTGTCGCTGCAACCGGTCCGGACCGTCCTGTTCGATATCGACGTGCGCACCGCGCTCGGTCGCGCCCGGAGCCGCGATCTCTCCCGGCCCCGATCACGTGCGGAGTCCCGATTCGAGCAGGAGGATTTTCTCTTTCACGAGAAGGTCGCCTCCGGGTACACCGATCTTAGCCATCGGGAGCCTGAGCGCTACATCGTCATCGATGCGCGCGGGGGCATCCGCGATGTTCATGATCGCCTGGTCGCTTCGCTGCAGGGCTTCTTCCAGCAGTCCGGGATCGATCTGTGAATCCGTTCGCCGGCGTAATCGGTCAGCCGCGCGCGACGGAAGCGCTGGCCCGGGCGATCGCCGAAGATCGACTCTTCCCCTCCCTGATCTTTCACGGGCCACCGGGAGTGGGGAAGCTCACGACCGCCGTGGCGCTTTGCCGCACCCTCCTCTGCACCGCGACGGAGGATCGCCCATGCGGGGCATGCACCGCCTGCAGGCGGATTGACGATCGCGCCCTGTTGCACCCGGACGTGCGCGTCGTTCTCCCCGAGAAACTCTCCGATTTCGAGAAGGGCGAACCGGCCTCCGAGCGCTCCGCCGGTCTCGACCTGCAGGAACGCCAGGCCGATGCGACTGCCAATCCCGCATGGAACATCCTGATCGGCCGGATCCGGCAGTGCCTCACCGCCGTGCAGCGGCCGCCGTCCGAGAATCGGCTTTCGGTCCTGATCATCGATCAGGCTCACAGAATGGCCGCCGAACCGGCGAACGCCCTGCTGAAGACCCTGGAGGAGCCTCCGGCGCACGCCCTCATCATTCTTTCGACCACGTCCTATCACGCGCTGCTACCGACGATCCGATCCCGCTGCCAGGCTGTCCCCTTCGCCTCGATCCCTTTACTCGAGATCACCGCGACGTTGATGGAGCGCCTCGGGCTGCCGGAGGAAGAGGCGTCGATCCGCGCCGGCCTCTCGGACGGCCGTCTGGGAGCTGCGCTCGAGTTCGATCTGGACGAGCATCGCCGGCGACGGGACGATCTGCTGAAGCTCCTGGAGGTGACGATCGGACGGGGCGACCCGGGCCTCGCGGTGGCGAGCGCCGAGTCGCTGGCGAAGGGACAGGACAACCTGGACGGCGATCTGCGGATTCTCATGAGCCTGCTGCGCGACACGATGATCCTCGGCGCCACCGGCACCCCGGAGGAAGGGCGCGCGGGCGAGACGGGACGGGGTCCACGCCTCATTCACATCGATCTCGCAGCACGACTCGCCGGGCTCGCCGGGC